>DATFEU010000087.1:0-6036 GCA_035250725.1 Actinomycetota bacterium | reverse complement strand
CGCCCTCGCGTTCGAACGCCCTCGTCACGCGGGTGATCGACGGTGACACGGTCGATGTTCGGTTCCGCGGTCGAGCGGTCACCGTTCGGCTGATCGGCATCGACACGCCGGAGTCGGTCGCGCCCGGCGAGCCGGTCGGCTGCTTCGCCCTCCAAGCCTCCTCGTACACGACACGGCGTCTCGAAGGCGAACGCGTGCGGCTGGAGTTCGACGTCGAGCGCATCGACCCGTTCGATCGGACGCTCGCGTACGTCTGGCTGGGTGACGAGCTCTTCAACGAGACGCTCGTGCGCCAGGGGTACGCGTTCGTCACGACCTTCCCACCGAACGTCCGGTACGTCGACCGGTTCCGAGCCGCCCAGCGTGACGCGCGCTCGGTCGAGCGAGGGGTGTGGGGAAGGTGCGTGCGACAGGATGAGTGCGACCCGGCGTATCCGGACGCCTGCATCCCGCCACCGCCACCGGACCTCGACTGCTCGAACGTCGACCTGCGCAGGTTCACGGTCTTGCCTCCCGACCCCCACAACTTCGACGGCGACCACAACGGCAGAGGCTGTGAGAGCCCATGACCCCCGGCGGTCGGGCCAGCGACCGGCGGCGGAAGCCGTACCGGGATGATGTCGGAACCTCTCGGTCGGTCGGTGCGTGAAGTCCTGAACCGCCGGCGCGAGCCCCTGGACCGCTGATGCGCATCCGGATCGGCAACGTCTCCGGGGCTGCGGCGCATCGATCCGCTCGATCGGTCCGGCCTGCCTTCGCTGCTCTCCGGCCGCTAGCTCGATCCTCGCTGCATCGCCGTCGCAGCGACCCTGATCGTGTAACGCCGGCGTGTCCCAGGAGACAACCCTTCCGACAACGGCATGCCTCGACGCCGATGGATCCCGGCGTCACACCGCTACCCCGATCCGTGACGGGGTCGGGGCCGATGGGGCCTCGACGCTCGGCCGTCACGGTTCGAGATGGGCTCCGAGTGTGATGCACCTCACGGAGCGGCGCCGGTCGAAGTCTCACGGAGCAGCTTCGACCATGCACCGACCCGCGGTATCCTTACCGGCCCAGAGACGTAAGGAGTCCCGATGGAGGTCGGAGCCAGGCTCACCTCGAAAGGGCAACTCACCATCCCCAAGGGCGTTCGCGACGCGCTGGGGCTTCGAACCGGCGACCGCGTGTACTTCAGGGTGCAGGCCGGCGGGGCCGTGATCTCGAAGGTCCCCAACTTCCTGGAGCTCGCCGGCAGCGTGCCGGTGCCCCCCGAGCTGAGCGGGAGGTCCTGGAGGGAGATCCGGGAGGAGACGTGGCGGCGCGTCGCTCACGACGTGGTCGAGCGCTCGAAGCCCTCGTAGACACCAACGTCCTCGTTCGACACCTGACCGGGGACCCACCGGTGGAGGCGCGCCGAGCCACGGCGTTCCTTGCCGCCGGACATGTCTTGCTCCTAGCCGATGTGATCCTCGCCGAGCTCGTCTACGTCCTGTCGTCGTACTACGGGCTTCCACGAGGGGAGGTCGCCGAGGCTGCTCGTTCGCTCCTTGCGCTGTCGTCGATCGCCGTGCGGGACCCACTCCTGCTGCATCGCGCGATCGAGCTGTTCGAGACCGAACGGCTCGCCTTCCACGACGCGTATCTCGTCGCCGCGGCCGAGCGAACCGACATCGGACGTGTCGCATCGTTCGATCGGGATCTGGACGCCGTCCCGACGATCGAGCGGATCGAACCCTGAGCGGCTGCCGATCCAGGCTTCCATCCCGAGGAGCGTCAGCAGCTCGACGTCGTCCTCAGAGGATCTGCGACAGGAACAGCTGCCCCGGTCGCCCACCTCGCGGGCGAAGCCCGATCTCGTGCGTGATGACGACCATCGTCATCCCCGAGCCGGCGAGCTCCTTCATGACGTCGAGGGCTTGATCATCTCCGGGTCCAGGGCCGAGGTCGGCTCGTCGAAGAGCATGATCTTCGGCTCCATCGCGAGCGCCCGAGGCCGACGAGCACGGCTGCCCCTTCGAACCTATCCCCACTTGTCTCGCTCGCGAACCCCGGGAGAGCCCGACTAGGATGCGAAGGGTCGCGGGGTTCCGGGATGGGGTCATGACGACCGTTCGCGAGATCATGTCGATGGAGCTCGTGACGATCGATCCGTCCGCCACACTGCTCGAGGCCGCCAGGGTGATGTCGGCGGGCCACGTCGGATCGCTCCTCGTCCTGGAGGGCGGGTCGCTCGTCGGCATCTTCACCGAGAGAGACATGCTCCGAGCATTGGCCGAGTCCTCGAAGGCGGATGAGGCCAGGGTGTCGGCCGTCTCCAAGTGGATGACGCGAGATCCGGTCACCGTCGGTCCGGACGTACCGGTGGCCGAGGCCCTGGATCACATGCTCTTCGGCGGTTTCCGCCATCTTCCCGTGACGGAGCCCGAAGCGGTGACCGGCATGGTTTCGATGCGCGACCTCGCTAAGAACATCGCCACGGGGTGAGACCCTCTGTCGGGCGGTCAGTCGCGCTCGGCGGCCTCGGCATCCGCCTTCGTGCGGTGGACCGTGCCGTCCGGATGCTCCGGCGGCGCGTAGAGGGAGTAGAGCTTCAGGTCGGCGTCGCCGGTGTTCACCACGTTGTGCCACACGCCGGCCGGGACGATGACCGCCCAGTCGTCCACCACGTCGTGCGTCTCGTCGACGACGTCCTCGCTGCGGCCGAACTCGACCCGCCCCGTTCCCGACTCGATCCTGAGGAACTGGTCGAGGTGCGGGTGCGCCTCTCGGCCGATGTCGTCGCCGGGCGCCAATCGCATGACGGTGAGCTGCAGGTGCTCGCCGGTGTGGATCACCGTTCGGAACGTCTCGTTCTCGAGCGTCGTGCGCTCGATGTCACCCACCCATCCGAGCATCGGTCCTCCCCTCGCGTCGTCGGATCAGGAATGGTCCTTTACCCGTTCCGACGACCGTTCTCCGGCGTGACCTCGGGCCGCCTGAGTCCCGCCCAACGGCGGCGCGCCGGGGTCAGAGGAACTGCGGCAGGATCGGCTTGCGCCGGGTTCGGGATTGACGTAGTCCGACGGCCGGCCGGCTCCGCCTGCCCGAGCCGCCCGCCGCCTACTTCGACGGGCTGATCCGCGACGCGCGCTTCGAGGTGCTTCCGGTCGAGCAGCGACACGTCGCCGCCCTGCAGGAGCTTCCGGAGATCCACGACGATCCCTTCGACCGGATGCCGGTCGCGCAGGCGCTCGTCGACGATCTCGACCTGGTGAGCGGGGACGAACGGATCCGCCGCTACCCGGTCCGAACCGACTGGTAGGAGCGATCGGGCCGCGGACGCCGGCTCAGGCGGCCGCCGTGGCGCGCCTCAGGCGGCGCTTGCCGGTTCGATGTTGTGGTTGCTGCGGAAGACGTTGTCCGGGTCGTACCGACGCTTGATCTCGGCGAGACGCTCGTAGTTGGGTCCGTAGGCGGACCGGACCACCTCGGACGCACCGTCGTCGTCGTCGAGGTAGTTGAGCCACCGGCGGTCCGCCAGGTGCGGACGGATCGCCGCGAACGCCTCCCGCGTCCACGCGATGTTCGCCCCCGTGGCCTCCGGGTCCGTCCACACGGAGGTCATGAACATGTTGTGTCCGGGCTCCCGATGCGGCACCGCGGTCTCGGTGACGCCGACGCGGGTGACCGCGCCGTGGAAGTGCTCGATCCCGATCGCCGTCATCGTCGAGGGTGTCGTGGCGAACTGCTGCACGATCGCGTCGATCGCCGCGTCGTCCATCCCGCCGAGGAACCCCGACTTCCAGTAGTTGAGCGCGCCCTTCGGGTACCCCGCGTCGAGCAGCGTGTTCGCGTCGGGGTACGGCATCGGACCGACCGCGGTCAGCGCTGGGGAACCGAACCCCAGGAGCGGCTCGAGCTCGCGGTCGGCCTCCTCCTTCGAGCCCGTGTGACACACGGCGATGGCCGCGAGCTTCGCCCCCGAGCCATCCGGCGCGTGCACGAGCGCGCCGAGCACCATCAGGTCGTCCGAGAGGTGTCCGGCGGTGAAGTCCCGGAAGAACCGCAGGACGTCCCGGGCGGCATCGAACGGGTGCGCCACCAGGCCGGCCGTCACCTCGGTGAGGGGGTGCAGGCGGTACTCGAACGTCGTCGCCACCCCGAAGTTGGCGCCGCCGCCTCGGAGGGCCCAGAACAGATCGGGTTCGCTCTCCTGGGTGACGTTCAGGATCTCCCCAGAGGCCGACACGAGCTCCACCGACAGGAGGTTGTCCACCGCGAGTCCGTACTTGGGCATCAGCCATCCCAGGCCGCCGCCCAGCGTGAGCCCCGCGATGCCGGTGGTCGAGACCAACCCTCCCGTGGTCGCCAACCCGTGCGCGGCGGTCGCGGCGTTGAACTCGCCCCAGACGACCCCGCCTCCCGCTCGGGCGGTCCGGGCCGACGGGTCGACCTGGATGTCCTTCATCGTGGCGAGGTCGATCATCACGCCGTCGTCCACCACGGCCCGGCCGGCGATGTTGTGCCCACCTCCCCGAACCGAGACGGGCAGCCCGCTCTCACGCGCGAAGACGAGTGCGGCCGCCGCGTCCGCGGCGCTCAGGCAGCGGGCGATGAGCGCCGGGCGCCGGTCGACCAGCCCGTTGTGGACCCGCCGGGCCTCCTCGTACCCGTCGTCCGTCGGGCGCAGCAAGCTTCCGGAGAACCGCGATGTCAGATCGGCAAGGCGGCCCTCGTCCAGCGTGACGGTCATCCGGATCCCTCCCCTCGTCCGGCCCTGAGGTCGAATCAAGCCCCATCCTGCCCTCAGCGGTCAAGTCGACTCGCGCAGCGCGGGAAGGAGGTCACCGCTGACATGACCGATGATGTCGTTTCCGATATCATTGCTGATCGTGGACGCACGGACGATCCTGCTCGAGGCTCGCCTTGGGGCAACGATCTCCCAGCGAGAGCTCGCTCGGCGGTCGGGGGTGCCCCAGGCTGCGATCTCCCGCATCGAACGGGGCTCGGTGTCGCCGAGGGTCGAGACCCTGGACAGGCTGCTCCGATCGTGCGGCAAGGACGCCGAGGTCGTCGAGCGCCCCGGCACCGGTGTGGATCGCACGCTGGTGCGCGAGAGTCTTCTGCTCACCCCCGCTCAGCGCGGGCGCCTGGCCGTGGCGGCCTGGGAGAACACGCGGCGGTTCCTGAGGAGCGCCCGTCGCGCATGAGCGAGCCTCCGTTCGACCCGGTCACGGCTCTGAGGACGCTCGTCCAGGACGGCGTCCGCTTCGTCCTGATCGGCGGGTACGCGGGAGCCCTGCGCGGTTCGCCGGTCATCACCGGCGACGTCGATGTCTGCTACGCGCGGGACGACGAGAACCTGCAACGACTCGCCGGGGCGCTCCGGTCGCTCGACGCCCGCCTCCGCGGCGCGCCGGCAGACGTTCCGTTCCAGCTCGATGCTCGAGCGCTGCGGGCCGGGGACCACTTCACCTTCAGCACCTCTGCGGGGCCTCTGGACATCCTCGGAACGCCCTCGGGAACGAGGGGCTTTCGCGATCTGGACGCGGACGCGACGGACGAGGTCGTCGACGGCATGACGATCCGCGTCGCATCGATCGAGGACCTGATCAGGATGAAGCGGGCGTCTGGGCGAGCGAAGGACCGCATCGCGCTCGAATGGCTGTCGGCCGTGCGGGACGAGGCCGCGGGCCGGTCGGAGTCATGAGGACCGGACCTCGGTCGAGCGGCTCCCGCTCACGATGCACCCCTGCGACGCGGTCGCCGGGGTCGCCGTCGGCGAGGGGATGGGCGGGGCCGCCTCCGCAGCCCCGCCCGTTCGGTCCCTACCTGAGCTTGATCACGGGGCATACGAACAGCTTCACGACGCCGGTGTCGGTCGCGGCGCCGCCGGCGATCGCCGCCTCGACCTCCTCGTCGCTGTCGAGGTCACCGCTGCCGTTCGCGTCGAACGCGAGCGCCGCGGCGTAGCCGTTCGGGAACGCCAGCCCGTGGACCATCCACCGGCCGCCGTTGTACCCGGGGTCGCCGGGCGCGGCGGTCGCCACGTTGAACCCCTGCGCGCCGAAGAAC
>DATFEU010000065.1:0-3516 GCA_035250725.1 Actinomycetota bacterium | reverse complement strand
GTCGGCGATCGAGATCCAGGAGCTCCCCGCGTCGTCGGACCGATAGACACCGCCATGGAACTGCATGAACAGCCGTTCGGGCCGGAGCGGCGCCCGGTACATGTTGTGGACGCAGAGATCGATGGCGTTCTCGCGCGCCTCCTCCGGCAGGTATCGAGCCACCAACCCCGCGTTCCCGTTCGTCCAGGTCCGGCCGGCGTCCTCGCTCAGCCACACCCCGGCCGCCGAGATCCCGATCGCGAGACGCGACGGATCCCCCGGCCAGGTGGCGATCGAGTGCAGCGCCAGGCCGCCCGCCCCGGGCTGCCACTCCCTCCGCGACGGCTGGTCCCACATCCCGCGATTCAGCTCCCAGGTCATGCCTCCGTCCCGGCTCTCGAACAGGGCACCCGGCGCGACGCCCGCGTACAGGAGGCCGTCCACTTCCCCGGGCGTGATCACCCAGGTCCGTTCGACGCTCGCGTCCTCTCCTTCGGGGAACCTCGGGCCGCCCGTCGGTTCCCATCCACCCGTGGGGTCGTCGGCGACGTGGACACGCGGCCCGAACTGTCCGGAGGTGACGCTCGCGAAGTAACGGCCCGTCCGGGGATCGCGCATCGCGTACTCGACGGTCGCCCCGGCGAAGGCGCGTGCAACCACGCCCATCTCGCCGCCGCGGGGTCCGCGGAGCACGAACAGTCCCTTCCGCGTGCCGACGAGCAGTTCGGCCTCGTCGGCGCCCCCGGAGATCGAACCGACGATCTCGAGCCGGTCGGTCTCGGCGACCGGAGCATCACCCCCCACACGCTCGCCGCCGAGGAACACGGCGACGTGCTCGCGGACCCGTCCGCGGTCGTCGAGGACCCTCCCGCCGAGCCGTGGATGCGCCCGCTCGAGCTCGCGCAGGGCCTGCTCGACCGTCGAGCCCTCCACGCGGACCTCGCGAGTTCCCTCCGCGAGATCGCGAAGCGGCGGCCGAAGGCGGACGATCGCCATCGCCGTCGAGTCTACCGACCGCCCGGATTCGTCGGTCCGCGCCCGTCGAGGGCATGATGAAGGTGAACCCATGAAGATCGAGCTGCCCCCGAGCCGTTTCGCCGACCTCGACGGGGCCGTCCACTACATCGAGTGGGGCGGGCCGAGCACGCGAACGTTCGTGCTCGTGCACGGGCTCGGCGGATCGCTCCTGTCGTGGCTGGCGGTCGGACCTGGGCTGGCGAAGCACGGCCGCGTGCTCGCGCTCGACCTCCCGGGTTTCGGCCGCTCCGAACGCATCGAGCGACGGAGCCGCGTGAGCGACCTCCGGACCACGGTGTCGCGGTTCGTCGACGAGGTCGCGGGGGCGCCCGTCGTACTCGTCGGCAACTCGATGGGCGGCGGGGTCTCGATGCTCGAGGCGGCGCTCGAACCGGCCGCGGTCGAGGCGCTCGTGCTGTCGAACTCCGTCTTCCCCTGGACCCGCGGCTCCCTCCCGGCGCCGATCGTGATGCTGGGCTTCTCCCTGTACCAGCTCCCTCGCGTCGGGGAGTGGGTCGCCAAGCAGCGCATCACGCGGCTCGAGGCCGAGCGCGCGGTCGAGCTGGGGTTCAGGATCATCGCCGCCGATCCGTCCGCGATCCCCGACGACCTCGTGCGGCTGCACGTCGAGCAGCTCGTCCGACACCAGCAGCACCCCGACGCGGGTGCGGCGTTCCTCGAGGCCGCGCGCTCGCTGATGGCGCTGGGACGGCGGCGGGAGGTCGTGCGGTGGATCGTGGATTCGGTGAAGTGCCCCGTGCTCGTGATCCACGGTCGCTCCGACCGCCTGGTGCCCGTCGGCTTCGCCGAGGCGGCGGTCCGGATGCGCCCGGAATGGGACCTGCGGCTGCTCCCGAAGGTCGGACACGTCCCGCAGATGGAGGCTCCCGAACGCTGGCTCGCCCTCGTGGAGGGCTGGCTCACGGGTCTTCCCGCCGCGAGCTAGAGGCCGGCGGCCTTCGAGACCTCGCCGAGCGACTCCTCGAGCGCGAACGCGAGGTACTGAAGGTCGGGCATCCCGTCGTAGTCGCCGGTCAGACCGAACGCCATCGTGCCGCCGATCGACGTGCACGCGATCGACAGGGCCGAGTTCTCGCCGAGGGGCAGGGACGGGTACTGGGCGACGAGCCTCGCGCCCGCGAGGTACATCGGTTGAGGCGGGCCGGGGATGTTCGACACGACGAGGTTGAACCACGGGCCGCGGCTCGCGAGGCGCGCCGCGGCCGCCAGCAAGCCGCCGGGTGCGTACGCGCCGAGCCCGATGATCGCGTCGGCGCTCATCGCCATCATCGACTCCTTCAGATGGGCGGTGCCCGCTCGAACGAGGGCGAGACGCCGCTTGGGACCCATCGCCCCGACCGGGAGGTCGATGAACGCGGGCGCCACGCGGTTGCCGAGCGACGCGTCGCGCGCCCCCTCGACCGAGACCGGCACCATCACGCGCAGCGTCCGGCCCCGGGTCGGCTCCTTCCGGTCGCGGAGCAGCCGGTACATCGCCCCGCCCACGACCGTGAGGACGGCGTCGTTCACCGTTCCGCCGAGGGCGTCCTTGATGTCCTTGAACCGCTGCAGCGGCGCCTCGGCGATCGCGAACCTTCGGTTCGGGCCGATCTGAACGTCGAGGCCCGACGCGGGCCGGGCACCCATGTCCAGGATGCTCCGGAAGCCCGACAGGACCGAGCCCGCGTCCAGGGCGGCCACCGCCGGCGAGCGCCGGACCGCATCGATCCCGTTCATCAGGGCCTGCATCGGGTGGGCGAACAGCGTCTGCGTCGCCTCGCGGAGCAGGTCCTGGGACGAGGGTTCGGGCTCGGGCTCCCACGCCGGAGCGGGCGGCTCCTTCGGAGGGTCGGGCGTGAGGTCGAACAGCGCCGCGGTGAGGTGCATCCCCGACAGCCCGTCGATCATCGCGTGGTGCACCTTCATCAACGTGGCGACGTGCCCGTCCTCGAGTCCCTCGATCACGTAGAGCTCCCAGAGCGGCTTGGTGCGATCGAGCGGTCGGGACAGGATCCGCTGCACCTGCTCCGCGAGCTCGATCCGGCCGCCGGGGCCGGGCAGCGCGGCCCGGCGGACGTGGAAGTCGAGGTCGAACGAGGCGTCGTCCACCCACACGGGCAGCGCGAGCCCGTACGGCACCATCTTCACCTTCTGGCGGAGCCGGGGCGCGAGATGCAGCCGAGAGGCGAAGACCCGCTCGACGTCCTCGGCGCGCAGGCGTCCGTCCGGGCGCGTGGCGGGGTCGAGCACGGACAGCCCCGCGACGTGCATGTGCATCGCGGGCTGCTCCAGGTACAGGAACGATGCGTCGAGCGCGCTCAGACGTTCGGTGGCCATGGCCCATCACGGTACCGCTCCACGGTCCGCGTGGGAACCGGTGCTAATGGGTGGCCAAGAGGTGTAGGAGACTTCCTCCCGAGCCACCGACAGGAGAGCACTCGCGGTGCTGGGCCTGGAGCCCTGAGGCTAGATCGTGCCCCTGTCGGTCGCTGGGGAGGTCGACGGCTGGTGGGGTGTCGT
>DATFEU010000030.1:0-8544 GCA_035250725.1 Actinomycetota bacterium | reverse complement strand
GAGCGATGCTAACGGACGGCCCCGGGTCGCGAAGCCGAGCGCTCACTGCGCCGTCAGGAACTCCCGGATGCAGGAGTCGTCCTGAAGCTGGAAATGGAAGTCGATGACGTCGTCGATCGTGAAGGACGGTCCGACCGGCAGGGGGCCCCGTGGGTCCTCGACCTCCGGCTCGGCATCGAACAGATCCGCGTCGCCGCCCGAGCTCCGGCCGGCGACGTCCACCCCTGCAGAGACCAGAAGGGCAACGATCTTGCGATCGGCCCGTTTCTCGACGGGCTCCATGCAGGTCGGACAGTCGAATCGATAGGTGCCTTCGCGGCCGCCTCGAAGGACCTGCAGCAGGATCGACTCGGGTCCCATGTCAACCTCGCCACAGCGCGGGCAGGTGGTCCGGATCGTGGTCATGTCACCCGAGGGTATCGACCATGGCGCGCCTTGGCTTGAGCGCGCCAGCCCAGGTGGGGCGAGCTCATGCGTATCGTTCGAGCGTTCGACCCGCGAGCTCCCGGACCCGGTCCGTCAGTCCCTCGGGCGCCACGACCTCCGCGTCGGCGCCCAGGCGAAGGAGCAGGCGCTCGAGCCACTCGAGGCGACCCGCGGGGAGCTGGACCTCGAGACGGCCGTCGTCGAGCTCGGTCTCGCGGACCGTCTCGTAGTACTCGGCCACCCAGCGCGCCGCCGGGCCGAGCCGGAGGATCACCGCGGGGTCGTCGCGGCCGGCCGTGTACAGCGGCCGCCCGGCCCCCCGGAGACCTCGCGGTTCGAAGCGCTCGCCGGTCGGTACCACCGACCTGATGCGGTCCGCTCGGAACAGACGCTCGGCGTCCGAGCGCTGGTCCCATGCCACGACGTACCAGTTGCCGATCTCGAAGAAGATCTCCTCCGGATCGATCTCGCGCTCGGTGGTCTCGGCCGCCGAGGCCGAGTAGTACTCGATGCCGAGGCGCTCGTGCTCCGCGACCGCCCGCCGGAGCTCGCCGAGCGTCTCGACCTCCCCGCCGGCCGACGCCGCCTCCACGCGCTCGGGAAGCTCCCCGAGCGACTCGGGACCGAGTCCGGCCGCGAGCTTGCCGAGCGCCGAGGCGAGGGCGGGCGCCTCGTCGAGCCCGGGCACCGCCGCGAGCCCCGCGCCGCGCACGTAGATCGCGAGCGCCTCGGCCCGCGTGAGCCGGAGCGGCCGGGCGAAGTAGTCGGCCATGCCGATCCAGATCCGGCCGTCCTGGATGTCGACGTCGATCAGGTCGCCCGGTCCGTACGGGGGGAGACCGGAGACGAACAGCAGGTCGAGGTCGGCCAGGAGGTCCCGCTCGGAGATACCGAACAGCCGTGTCGCCTCGTCCACCGACGTGCCCGGGTGCCGGACGAGGTACGGGACGACGGCCAAGAGTCGGCGCAAACGCTCCGAGGCCTTGGGCGGCACCGCGCGCGTTCGTTCGGACACGACCCGGCCCCTACTCGGCGAGCGCCTCGAGCGCGCCGACGACCTCCGCGCGCAGTTCGGGCGGGTCGACGGCCTCCGCCTCGGGTCCGAAGGACAGGACCCAGGACGCGAGGCTCTCCCCCGGCTGCCACGGGACGTGCACCTCGAACCAGCCGTCGTCGCGCTCCCGGTGGACCTCGGCGTTCGCCACGTCCTTCGACGCGAGCCACGACACCTCGGGCGAGAACGCGATCGTCGCCGTCGTCTCGGGCTCGCCCGGGCCCCACGGCCCCGCCTGCACGTGATCGGCAGCGCGGAAGCCCTCAGGCGGGGTGCTCCCCTCCCCCGCCATCTCGAGCGCGCCCGAGACACGCGACAGGCGGAACGAACGGATCTCCGCCCGGTCTCGGTCGAGCCCGACGAGGTACCAATGCCCGCCCCGCACCGCGAGTCCGAAGGCGTCCACGTCGCGCTCGGAGCGCTCGCCGCGGGAGGTCCGGTACGAGAAACGGACCCGGCGCTGGCCGGCGACCGCGTCGGCCGCCTGGCCGAGGTTCGGGTCCTGGGCGCCCCCCGGTGCGCCGCCGCCGAGCCCCGCGAGCAGGCCGTCGTCCGAGGCCGACAGGAGCTTGCGGACGGCGTCCTCGGCGGACGGATCGCCCGCCGAACGGACCGCGACGAACAGCGCGGAGATCTCCTCGGGCGTGAAGGCGATGTCCGGCAGGTAGTAGCTCGCCTTGTCGATCGTGTATCCCTGCTCGACGTCCCACGCGTCGACCGAGACCACCTCGATCGGGACCCCGATGTCGCGCAGGATGTCCTTGTCCCGCTCGAACATGCGCTTGGCCGACCCCGGGTCCGAGTGCCCGTACCCCTCCGCCAGCTTCTCCCGGATCCGGTCGAACGTGAGCGGGGTCGGAGACTCGAGGAGCAGGGCGACCAGGTTGACCAAGCGTTCCAGCGGGTGCATCGCGCGCCGCATCATACTTCCGGCATGTCGTGGGTTCGGCTGCGGCGGGGGACGGTGCTCCGGGTGCTCGAGGAGCGGCGCGGGGCCTCGGAGCTCGAGGTCGAGGTCGAGGGCGAACGTGCCCTCGCGATCGCGTACCCCGAGCTGGTCGGGCCGGTTCGTGGCGGCGAGACGGTCGTCCTGAACACGACCGCCCGGACGCTCGGTCTCGGGACCGGCGGGATGGATCTCGTCGTCGCCGTCGAGGGGCGTCAGGCGATCGACCTCGGCGACGTTGGCCGGGTCGTGAAGGCCCGGTACACCCCGCTGCAGGCGGTGGTTCGAAGCGTCGAGGAGTCGCATCGCGACGCGATCGAGGGCTCGGCGGGCCTGGCGCGCACTCCGGTGGCGTGCGCCCCGTTGCACTCGATGGTCGGGCCGATCGCGGCCGGCGCGCGGGTCGCGGGCGCCCGGCGCGTCGTCTACGTCATGACGGACGGCGCGGCGCTGCCGGGCGCCCTGTCGCGGCAGGTCTCACGCCTCTGCGACGCAGGGCTGCTGGCCGGGTTCATCACGTGCGGCCAGGCCTTCGGGGGAGAGCTCGAGGCTGTGACGGTCTGGAGCGGCTTGCTGGCCTCGGTCGAGGTTGCGGACGCGGACGTCGTGGTCGTCGCCGACGGCCCCGGCAACCTCGGCACCGACACGACCTGGGGCGTGAGCGCCCTCGCGAGCGGCGAGGCACTGAACGCAGTCCACGCGCTCGGCGGGGCGCCGGTCGCGGCACTCCGGATCTCCTTCGTCGACGAGCGCGAGCGCCACCGCGGCGTCTCGCACCACACGCTGACGATCCTGGATCGCGTCTGCACCGTCGCGGTCAACGTCGCCGTCCCGGCGCTCGACGGACCGCAGCGCGAGGCCGTATGGGACGCGCTCAGGGAGCGACGGCTCGAGGAACGCCACCAGCTCGTCGAGACCGACGGGCGCCCCGCGCTCGACGAGCTCGAGCGCGTCGGGATCGAGCCCGAGTCGATGGGTCGCGTCCGAGGCGACGATCCCGCGTTCTTCCTGGCGGCCGGGGCGGCCGGCGTACTCGCGGGCAGGATGGCGGCGCTCGCCGCGCGGTGGCGCTCGGGGGACGGCTGAGGCCGACGACAGAAGGCCGGTGGCGGTGGAAGTGCCCGGCTACCGGTCCGGAGGGGTCGACGACGACGACGGCGAGCACCGCCACGGCGCGGCGCGCTGGGTCTCGGAACCCCGACGGCACGCACAACGGTCGGTCGGGCATCCCCCGTCGAGCGCTCCGTCCCTCGGTCGCCGGGCGGTTCGGCCCCATCCGGACTCCGCCGTCCGGCCGGGGCTGGTACCGCCGCGACGCTCCCCCGGCACCCGCGAGCGATCACATGTGCGCGATCAGCTGCTCGACGCGCTCGTCGACGCTGCGGAAGGGGTCCTTGCAGAGCACCGTTCGCTGCGCCTGGTCATTCAGCTTGAGGTGCACCCAGTCCACGGTGTAGTCGCGACGCTTCTGCTTGGCCTGGCGGATGAAGTCGCCGCGGAGCTTCGCCCGGGTGCTCTGTGGCGGCTCCCGCATCGCGCGCTGGACGTCCTTCTCCGCGACGGCACGTTCCATCTTCCCGGCTCGCTCGAGCAGGTGGTACAACCCTCGCGTCCGGTTCACATCGTGGTAGGCGAGGTCCAGCAACGCCACCCTCGGGTGCGAGAGCGCGAGCTGGTGCCGCTCCCGGTACCGGTCGATCAGCAGGCGCTTGGCCACCCAGTCCACCTTGCGGACGAGGCGCTCCGGTTCCTGCAGGATCAGCGCGTCGAGGGCCTCACGCCACTCCTGGAGCAGCTGCTTGGACTGCGGGTCCGTCCCTCGCCGTTCGAGGAACCGCTCGGTGCGGTCGAAGTACTCCTCCTGCACCTCGATCGCCGAGAGCTCGCGCCCGTTCGCCAGGCGAACCTTCTTCCGGCACGTGACATCGTGGCTGATCTCCCGGATCGCCCGGATCGGGTTCTCGAGCGACAGGTCCCGCATCACGGTGTTCGCCTCGACCATGCGGAGGACGAGGTCCGTGATCCCCACCTTCATCCAGGAGCTGAACTCCGACATGTTCGAGTCGCCGACGATCACGTGGAGCCGGCGGAATCGTTCGGCGTCCGCGTGCGGCTCGTCGCGCGTGTTGATGATCGGCCGGGAACGCGTCGTGGCCGAGGACACGCCCTCCCAGATGTGCTCGGCGCGCTGCGCGATGCAATAAACGGCGCCGCGAGGGCCATGGAGGACCTTGCCCGCGCCGCACCAGATCTGCCGGGTGACGAAGAAGGGGATCAGCATGTCGGCCATCCGCGCGAACTCGCCCTGGCGGGCGACGAGATAGTTCTCGTGACACCCGTAGGAGTTGCCGGCCGAGTCGGTGTTGTTCTTGAACAGGAAGACCTGCCCGCTGATCCCCTCCTCGTGGAGCCGGACCTCCGCGGCCGCGAGCAGTGCCTCGAGGATCCGCTCCCCCGCCTTGTCGTGGGCCACGAGATCCGTGATCTGGTCGCACTCGGGCGTCGCGTACTCGGGATGCGAGCCGACGTCCAGATACAGGCGCGCGCCGTTCTCCAGGAACACGTTCGAGGACCGTCCCCAGTGCACGACGCGGCGAAACAGGTACCGGGCGACCTCGTCGGGGGACAGGCGCCGCTGCCCGCGGAACGTGCAGGTGACGCCGTATTCGTTCTCGAGCCCGAAGATGCGCCGTTCCACGCCCCGAGTGTAGGCCCGGTCACCCCGCTTGGCGGGGAAGGACCTCAGGAGTCGAGGATCCCGACGACCTCCTCGTCGTCGAGCCTGCGGAACTTGCGCCGCGCCGAGCGCGTGCGATCGAGGACGCCGGCCTCGATCTGGCCGGACTCGACCCGGCGGCCCTCGGCCGTCGAAAGCGCGTTCACGGACTCCCGGACCGCCGTCGGCAGGTCCCACCCGGGCTGGAACGCCGCCTTCACGGCGTTCGTCAGCTCCTCGGCGTGCCCACCGATCGCGACGTGCTCCTGCTCGTCGGTGACCGTCCCGTCGAACAGCACGTGGTAGATCTCGTTGTGTCCTCCGTCCTCGGCGACCTCGCCCACGAGGACTTCGACCTCGTACGGCTTCATCTGCTGGGTGAAGATCGTCGAGAGCGCCTGCGAGTAGGCGTTCGCGACGTCCCGTGCCCGGACGTCCTCGCGCCCGTACGAATAGCCCCGCAGGTCCGCGAGCCGGACCCCGCTGATCCGCAGGTCCTCGAACTCGCTGTACTTGCCGACCCCGGCGAACGCGATGCGGTCATAGATCTCGCTGATCTTGTGCAGGGTGGCGCTCGGGTTCTCGGCGATGAACAGGAGCCCGTCCGTGTACTCGATGCAGACGACCGACTTCCCCCGCGCGATGCCCTTGTGCGCGAACTCGGAACGGTCCTTCATGAGCTGCTCGGGCGGGACGTACGGCATGAAGCTCATGACACGCCCCCCTCGCGGCTCGCGCCCCCCGCGCCCTCGTCGCCCGCGATCACGGCCTCGAAGGCGGCCCGCACGTCGTCCCGCGGCACCACCTCGGCCCCCGACGACGAAGCGACGACGACCGTCGGGAAGATGCCTCGCGCCGGATCGGGACCGCCCGTGCCGGCGTCCTCGTGCGACGCGTCCACGAGCGCCTCCACGGCCACACGGAGCGCGTCGGGCCGTTCGAGTCCGGGCCGCCACCGTTTCTTGAGCGAGCTCCGCGCCGGGCGGCCGCCCGAGCCCGTCGAGTGGAAGTCGTCCTCCTCCCAACGTCCGCCGGTGGCGTCGTAGTAGAAGATCCTGCCCTGGCCCCGACGTTCGTCGAACCCGCCGAAGAGCGGCACGACGACCAGCCCCTGCATCGCCGCCGGGAGGTTGCCCCGGATCATCTGCGCGAGGCGGTTGGCCTTCCCTTCGAGTGAGAGGCGGTCGCCGGTGATCTTCTCGTAGTGCTCGAGCTCGAGCTGGAACAGCCGGACGAGCTCGATCGCCTGGCCCGCCGCCCCGGCGATCGCGATCACGGAGAACTCGTCGGCCGCGAAGACCTTCTCCATCCGCTCGTCGGCGATCGCGAACCCCTCGGTGGCCCTCCGGTCCCCGGCGAACACGACGCCGTCGGCGAACTTCAGTCCCACCACCGTGGTCCCGTGCACCGGCGTCACGGCGTCGGTGACGGGCCTCGGGAGCGCCTCGGGGCTCGTGGTTCGGATGAGGTCGAAGAAGCTGGGGTTCGCGCCGATCGGGCCGCCCGGGGCGGGGAGCGCCGGACCGTCCGTCATTCCCCGCCCTTCTGGACGTAGGACTTGACGAACTCCTCGGCGTTCTCCTCCAGGACGGAGTCGATCTCGTCGAGGATGTCGTCCATCTCCTCCTTGAGCTTCTCGCCCTTGGAGGACTCGGTCACCTGCCCGGCATCCTGGCCGCCCTCGCCGCCGGAACGCTTCTGGGTCTTCTTCTGCTCCTGCTCCTGAGGCACGATCGCTCCTTCAGCTCTCCGCGGTGCCGCCGATCGTCCGCGTTCGACCCATCCTACCCGTGCGGGGTGCTACGACCGCAGGAACTCGACGAGCGCGGCTGCATCTTCCGCGCGCTCGAGCAGGTCGTCCACGTGTGCCTTGGTCCCCTTGAGCGGCTCGCGCATCGGTACCCGCTGGAGCGCCTCGGTGCCGATGTCGAAGATCATCGAGTCCCACGACGCGGCCGCGATCGCGTCCGGGTAGGCGGTGATGCACCTCCCCCGGAAGTAGGCCCGGGTGTCCTCGGGCGGCTCCATGACGGCTCGCTCGATCTCGTCCTCGGAGACCAGGCGCTCGACCTGACCCGCGCCGGCGAGGCGATGGTAGAGCCCCCTCGTCCGGTCCACGTCGTGGTACTGCAGGTCGATCAGCCGGAGCTTCGCGTCGGACCAGTCGAGTCCGTGCCGCTCCCGGTAGCCCTCGAGCAGCCGGTGTTTGGCGACCCAGTCGAGCTCGCGCGTGAGCTGCATCGGGTCCTCCTCCAGCCCGGCGAGCACCGACTCCCAGCGCTCGAGCACCTCGAGGTTGTCCCCGGTCGTGTCCTCCTGCTCGACGTACTTCTTCGCGCGCTCCAGGTACTCCCACTGGATCTGGACGGCGGTCAGCCGCCTCCCGTCGGCCATCCGGACCGGGGCGGTGCACGTGAGGTCGTGGGACACGTCGTGGAGGGCCGGCACGGGCTCGGCGAGCTCGAGCTCGGGCGCGTCGTCGTCCTCGATCATCTTGAGGACGAGGGAGGTCGTCCCCAGCTTCAGCAGCGTGGCGACCTCGCACAGGTTGGCGTCGCCGACGATCACGTGCAGTCGTCGATACTTCTCGGGATCGGCGTGCGGCTCGTCGCGCGTGTTGATGATCGGGCGCTTGAGCGTCGTTTCGAGCCCGACCTCGGCCTCGAAGAAATCGGCGCGCTGGCTGAGCTGGTAGCGGTGCCCGGACCGGTCGTCCCACGAGGCCTCGCCGCCGAGCTTCCCCGCGCCGCAGAACACCTGCCGGGTCACGAAGAAGGGTGTGAGCCCCGTCACGAGGTTCGCGAACGGCACACCCCGGTCGACGAGGTAGTTCTCGTGCGTTCCGTACGAGTTCCCCTTGCCGTCGCTGTTGTTCTTGTAGATGGCCAGACGGTTGCCGCCGGGGAGCGCGCGTTCGACCTCCCGGAGCGAGCGTTCCAGAACGCGTTCGCCGGCCTTGTCGTGGACCACGAGCTCGCGCGGCGACGCGCATTCCGGCGTCGAGTACTCGGGGTGCGCGTGGTCGACGTAGTAGCGGGCCCCGTTGGGCAGGATCACGTTCGCGAGCCCGAGGTCCTCCTCGGATGGTTCGCGGAGCTGAACGGGTTCGAACCCGCGAGCATCGCGCAGCGGCGATTCTTGTTCGTAGTCCCAGCGGATGCGCCGGAGCGCGCCCGCGTACGTGCTGATCAACAGCGACGAGGAGATCACCGGGTTGAACTCGGGACTGCCGACGGCCGAGATCCCGTACTCGGTCTCGGTGCCGATGACCTTGGGGATGGCCATCCGGGGACCTTACAGGTACTGACCCGCGCTGACCCGCTCGACCTGCCGGCCCTCGGCGTCCCCGTCCCCGAGCAGCGTGCGGACGTAGACGATCCGCTCGCCCTTCTTGCCCGAGAT
>DATFEU010000026.1:0-6083 GCA_035250725.1 Actinomycetota bacterium | reverse complement strand
GAGCCGGCCCGCCCTGACCGGCCACCCCCGGCTCGACCGGGACTCCTCTCATGCGGTTGAATGGTTCGACGGTCCGCGTGGAGGAGCGACATGGCGGAGATCGTGCTCGAGGGCGTCTCGAAGGTCTATCCCGACGGCACGACCGCCGTGAAGGACCTGAACGTCGACATCGACGACGGCGAGTTCATCGTCCTCGTCGGCCCGTCCGGATGCGGCAAGACGACCGCGCTCCGGATGGTCGCCGGCCTCGAGAGCATCACGCAGGGGACGGTCGCGATCGGCGGCAGGATCGTGAACGCCGTCCCGCCGAAGGAACGGGACATCGCGATGGTGTTCCAGAACTACGCGCTCTATCCGCACATGAGCGTGTACGACAACATGGCGTTCGGGCTCAAGCTCCGCAAGCTCTCGAAGGACGAGATCGACCGCCGCGTGCGGCAGGCCGCGGATATCCTCGGGCTCGAGGAGTTCCTGCAGCGGAAGCCCAAGGCGCTCTCCGGAGGTCAGCGGCAGCGGGTGGCGATGGGCCGCGCGATCGTCCGCGAGCCGCAGGCGTTCCTGATGGACGAGCCGCTCTCCAACCTCGACGCGAAGCTCCGCGTGCAGATGCGAGCCGAGGTCTCGAAGCTGCAGGACGACCTCGGCGTCACCACGATCTACGTGACGCACGACCAGGTCGAGGCGATGACGATGGGGGACCGGGTCGCCGTCATCAAGAAGGGCGAGCTCCAGCAGATCGATGCGCCCCAGTTCCTCTACGACCACCCGGCCAACCTGTTCGTCGCCGGGTTCATCGGATCCCCGGCGATGAACATGGTGGAGGCCGAGCTCGAGCGCGACGACGGAGGCCTCTCCGTGTCGTTCGGCACCACGAGGCTGCGGGTCGCCGACGAGGTCGTCGCCGAGCGACCGGGCATCCGCGCGTTCGAGGGCAAGCGCGTGATCGTCGGCGTCCGTCCCGAGAACATGGAGGACGTGTCGATCATGCCGGACTTCCCCGAGGACCGGCGGATGAAGGTCGAGATCCTCCTGCGGGAGGCGCTCGGATCCGAGGTGCTGGTGCACTTCACGATCGACGCGCCGCCGGTCCTGACGGAGGACACGCGCGAGCTCGCCGGGGAGCAGTCCGGGCCGATGGCCCACGCGAACGTCGCGGTCCAGGAGCTCGAGCGCGCCGTCGAGATCGGCACGTCCACCTTCGTCGCGCGGCTGGACCCGCGGACGCGCGCGGCCGAGCGCGAGACGCTCGAGCTCGTGGTGGACACGGCCCGGATGCACTTCTTCGATCCCGAGACCGCTCTCGGGATCTACGAGGGCGGGGCCTGAGCCCTGCCGGGCCCCTCGCCGTTCCCGAACGGCTTCCTGTGGGGCACGGCCACCTCCGCCTACCAGGTCGAGGGGGCCACGTCCGAGGACGGGCGTGGGTCCTCGATCTGGGACGCGTTCTGCAGGACCCCGGGCCGCGTGCGGGGCGGCGACACGGGTGACGTCGCCTGCGACCAGTACCACCGGTACCGGGAAGACGTCGCCCTCATGGCCGAGCTCGGGCTGGGGGCCTACCGCTTCTCGGTTTCGTGGCCGCGGATCCAGCCGGGGGGGACCGGCCCCCCGAACCCGAAGGGGCTCGACTACTATCGGCGGCTCGTCGACGCGTTGAACCGGAACGGCGTCGAACCGATCCTCACCCTGTTCCACTGGGATCTGCCCCAGGCGCTCGAGGACGCGGGCGGCTGGCCGAACCGCGACACGGCGGAACGGTTCGCCGAGTACGCGTCGATCGTCCACTCGGCGCTGGCCGGCGAGGTCCGGTTGTGGATCACCCTCAACGAGCCGTGGGTTGCGGCGTGGCTCGGCTACGGGACCGGGATCCACGCGCCGGGCACGACCGACGACGCGCTCGCGCTCGCGGCCACCCACCACCAGCTGCTCGCGCACGGCCTCGCGCGGGACGCGGTGGGCGGCGGCGTGGGCATCACCCTCAACCTCGAGCCGCATCATCCCGTCACCGACGACCCCGAGGACGTTCGCGTGGCACGGCTCGCCGACCAGCACATGAACGCGTTGTTCCTCGATCCGTTGTTCGGGCGCGGGTACCCGGCGGAGCTCGTCGACCACTACCGGGCGATCTTCGATCGCGGCCTGGCTCGCGACGGCGACCTCGAGACGATCGCGGGACCGCTCGAGTTCCTCGGCGTCAACTACTACCGCCCGCAGCTGATCGCCGCCGATCCCGGCCGCGGTGCCGACCCGGTCGAGGCCCCCGGCTCATTCGGCGCCTGGGCCGTGATCCCGCCGGAGACACCTGTCACGGCGATGGGATGGCCGATCGTTCCCACAGGGATGACGGAGATCCTGCTTCGCATCCATCGCGACTACGGC
Source organism: Actinomycetota bacterium (assembly GCA_035250725.1). Classification (GTDB taxonomy): domain Bacteria; phylum Actinomycetota; class UBA4738; order UBA4738; family HRBIN12; genus DASSJM01. The sequence continues at coordinate 3,704 of DATFEU010000026.1, read as the reverse complement.
CCGGTTCGGATGTACGTCACGGAGAACGGCGCGGCGTTCGACGACGTCGTCGGGCCGGAGGGGCGGGTGGACGACGCCGCGCGGGTCGGCTACCTGCGCGGACACGTGGAGGCGGCTCGGGTCGCGGTCGAGGCCGGGGTCCCACTCGCCGGGTACCTCGCCTGGTCGCTGCTCGACAACTTCGAGTGGGCGCAGGGGTACGGCAAGCGGTTCGGGATCGTCCGGGTCGATTTCGAGACCCAGGTCCGAACGCCGAAGGCGAGCGCCCGCTGGTTCGCGGACCACATCGGGAGCCTTCGGTGACGAGACGAAAGTGGAAGCGCTCCCATTCACCGAACTTGACCAGCATGAGGCTCTCGCCTAAGCCTGAGGGCGCTTCCATCACGTACGACTCAGGTGAGTGGGTTTTCTTGGTCCGGACCTTGGATGAGCTTGCGGCGCTGAGCGGGGTCTCTCGCGCCACCGTGTCCCGCATGATCAACGGGGGTCGGTGTCGGAAGAGACCAGGGCGCGCGTCAGAGAGGTCCTGGAGCGCACGAATTCCGGCCGAACGCGGCCGCGCGAACGCTCGCCTCGGGTCGCTCCGATGTGGTGGGCGTCGTGATGCATCTCTCGCCGCACCTCCTGTTCCAGGACCCGTACTTCAGGAGCCTGCTCCAGGGCTCACCGACGCGCTCGCGCATCAGGCGGCGGGGATGATGCTGTGGCTCGGCAACCGATCCAAGGAGGAGACGCTCGACCAGATCGTCCGAGGCGAGGAGCCCGTCGACGAGCGGGTCGTCGAGCTGCTCGAGCGAGGCGTGGACGCGATCTTCTGCGGCAACGACGCGACCGCTGAGGGCGCGCTCGAGAGCATCCGCGCGGGAGGTCTGAGCGTGCCCGGCGACGTCGCGCTTGCGGGCTTCGACGACGTCGGGTTCGCGGCGGAGCTCGACCCGCCGCTGGCGACGATCAGGCAGGGCGAGCAGGAGCAAGGGGCCGAGACCGCACGGGCCTCTTCCACCTGTTGCGGCATCGGGGAGGCGGACCGCGCCGGGTCATCCTGCCGACCGAGCTGGTGATCCATCGTTCGACCGTGGGCGAGACGAAAGGAGGACGACCATCCTGAGACGTGCGTGGAGCTGGGCACGCCCGGCCGGGTTGCCCGTGAGTGACACGATTGGGGGAGAATGAGACATCCCGAGAAAGGGGGCGCCGATATGAGGCGATTCAAGTTGCTCGTTCCCGTGGTGGCGCTGCTGCTGATCGCAGCCGCGTGCGGTGATGACGGGGACGGCGGCGGCGAGGGCGGCGACGGCGAAACCGCGGCCACCGAACCGAACACCGGGACGGTGAACGTCCTGAACGCGATGGAGCCGAACGAGGCCGATGCGGTCCAGGCCGCGGTCGACGAGAATCTGGAGAACGCCGACTACGCGGTCGAGATCGAGTCCTCGGCGGACTTCGAGGAGCAGTTCGCGATCCGCTCCGAGGGAGGCACCCTCGACATCGCGCTCGTGCCGCAGCCCGGCACCGTTCAGCAGCAGGCACAGGCCGGCACGATCCTGTCCCTGGAGGACCTGGGGATCGACGTGACGGCACTGCAAGAGGACTACGGGGAGTACCTGTTCTCGCTCGTCGAGGTTGACGGTGAGCACTACGGCATCCCGACGAACGTGAACCTGAAGAGCATGGTGTGGTACCCGAAGGACGACTTCGACGCCGCCGGGTACGCGGTGCCCACCACCTGGGACGAGCTGCTCGCGCTGAGCGACCAGATCGTGGCCGACGGCGGCACGCCCTGGTGCGTGGGCTTCGAGTCGGGCGGCGCGACCGGGTGGCCGGCCACCGACTGGATGGAAGACATCATGTTGCGGACGGCGGGCGTGGAGACCTACGACCAGTGGGTGAACCACGAGATCCCGTTCAACGACCCGGCGGTCGCCACCGCGGCCGAGGAGTTCGGGAACGTCATGTTCACGGAGGGCTACGTCCTCGGTGGTGCGGCCGACACGCCGTCGATCTCCTTCGGGGCAGCGCCGCTGCCGATGTTCGAGGACCCGCCCGGCTGCTTCCTCCACCGCCAGGCCACCTTCATCATCGGGGCCGCGCCGTTCCCCGAGGACGCAGTGGCGGGCACCGACTACGACTGGTTCCCGCTGCCGCCGATCGACCAGGAGGGGACGCTGTACGCCGGCGAGTTCGCGGTCGTCGGGACCGCCGGCAACCGTGCGGAGGTGATCGACTTCGTGCAGCAGTTCGCGGGCGAGGCGATCCAGTGCGCCCAGGGAGCCGACCCGGCTTCCTCCAGGATCTCGGCCAACATCAACGTGGGCCCGGACTGCTACGCGAACCAGATCCTGGCCGACTCGGCAGTGGTCCTGACCGACGCGATCGCGAACGACACCGGCCGGTTCGACGCTTCGGACCTGATGCCGGGCGAGGTCGGCGCCGGGAGCTTCTGGACCGGGATGGTGCAGTACATGCAGGAAGGACCGGAGTCCCTGTCAGCGGTGCTGGATGAGATCGAATCGAGCTGGCCGGCGGAGTAGGCGGACGGGACCGAACACACGAGCGATCGACGCTCGATGGAACGCAGGGGAGCGGTCGCGGGGCGGCCGCTCCCCGCGCGTTTGCGGTGATGACGACGCAGGCGGGAGGATGAGCCCGTGAAGGTCTCGACGGAGCCGCAGCTCGAGCCCGAGTCGACCGAGACACCGGGTGCGCGCGGCTTCACGGCGGTGCTGACCTGGGCCCTCCGGCTGCTCAGCGCGATCGTCGTCCCGATCGGGATGTTCTACATCCTGTGGTGGACGTTCGATTACCTGCGCGACGAACGCGCGAACCGGTTCATCGTGGTCGGGGTGGCGATCGCCGTTGGGGTGGGCGGCGTCTTCATCCTGTATTGGGCGATGAACAAGGCGGTCGACCTGTTCCCGGCTGGCATCCGGGAAGGCGTCCGCCCGTACGTCTTCGTCGGGCCGTGCCTCGTGATCCTCGCGGTGTTCCTGGTCTACCCCGTGATCAACACCCTGCTGATCTCCTTCAAGGACCTGAACAGCCAGGAATGGGTCGGCCTGGACAACTTCAAGTTCGTCTTCACCGACCCGGACATGCTCAGGGCGATGCGGAACACCGCGGGGTGGATCATCCTCGTGCCGCTGTTCGCCGTGGGGATCGGCCTCGTCTACGCGACGCTCGCGGATCGCCTGCGACGGGGAGAGGCCGTCGCGAAGTCGATGATCTTCCTGCCGATGGCGATCTCCTTCGCGGGAGCGTCGATCACCTGGCAGCTGATCTACAGCTATCGCCCGGAGGGCTTCGGTTCGAACATCGGCCTATTCAACGGGGTCATGCTCGGGCTCGGTCAGGAACCGGTGAAGTGGCTGGAGCTGCAGCCATGGAACAACCTGTTCCTCATGGTGATCATGGTCTGGATGCAGACGGGCTTCGCGATGGTGGTGCTGTCGGCTGCGATCAAGGCGATCCCGGACGAGATCATCGAGGCGGCTCGGATCGACGGCGCGTCCGAGTTCCAGGTCTTCCGGCGGATCATGGTGCCGAGCATCCTGCCGACGATCGTTGTCGTCACCACGTACATGGTGATCAACGCGTTGAAGGTCTTCGACATCGTGTTCGTGCAGCCGGCCAGCGCGGAGACGAACGGCACCGTGGTGGTCGCCGAGCGCATGATCCGCTGGTTCTTCCAGCTCAACCACAACGGA
>DATFEU010000309.1:0-2735 GCA_035250725.1 Actinomycetota bacterium | reverse complement strand
CGGGTCCGTCGTGATCGCGGCGATCACGAGCTGCACGAACACGTCGAACCCGTCCGTGATGGTGGCCGCGGGACTGCTCGCCAAGAAGGCGATCGAGGCGGGCCTCGAGACGAAGCCGTGGGTCAAGACGTCGCTCGCGCCGGGGTCGCGCGTCGTGACCGAGTACCTCGAGGAGGCGGGGCTCACGCCGTACCTCGACAAGCTGGGGTTCTCGCTCGTGGGGTTCGGCTGCACGACGTGCATCGGCAACTCCGGGCCGCTCCCGGACGAGGTCGCCGACGCCGTCACCGAGGGCGACCTCGCCGTGGTCGCCGTCCTGTCGGGCAACCGGAACTTCGAGGGGCGCATCCATCCGCAGGTGCGTGCGAGCTACCTCGCCTCGCCGCCGCTGGTCGTGGCGTACGCGCTGGCGGGCCACGTCGAGGTCGATCTGAGTTCCGAACCGCTCGGGGAGGGACCGGACGGCCCGGTCTACCTCCGCGACCTGTGGCCCGAACCGGACGAGGTCCGTCGCGTGATCGAGAGATCGGTCACGCCGGAGCAGTTCGAGCGCGAGTACGCCCGGATCTTCGACGGCGACGATCGCTGGCGATCGCTCCCGACGCCCGAAGGGCCCGTCTATGCGTGGGATCCGGACTCGACGTACATCCAGGACCCGCCGTTCTTCTCGGAGGGAGCCCCGCGCGGTCGGGTCGAGGACCTGGTGGGCGCGCGGTGCCTCGTCAAGGTGGGCGACTCGGTCACGACCGACCACATCTCGCCGGCGGGCGCGATCAAGCCGGACTCGCCGGCGGGTACCTTCCTGATCGAGCGCGGTGTGCAGCCCCGCGACTTCAACTCGTACGGGGCGCGGCGGGGCAACCACGAGGTGATGATGCGGGGGACCTTCGCGAACGTCCGGCTCCGCAACGAGCTCGCCCCCGACCGAGAGGGTCCGTGGACGACCCACCTGCCGAGCGGCGAGATCATGACGATCTTCGACGCGGCCGTGCGGTACGGCGACGAGCGTGTGCCGCTCGTCGTGCTTGCCGGGAAGGAGTACGGCAGCGGCTCCTCGCGGGACTGGGCCGCGAAGGGTCCGGCGCTGCTCGGCGTGCGCGCCGCGATCGCCGAGAGCTTCGAGCGGATCCACCGCAGCAACCTTGTTGGGATGGGCATCCTGCCGCTCGAGTACCTGCCGAGGGAGAACGCGGCCTCGCTGGGGCTGACGGGTCGGGAAACGTTCGACGTCGGGGGCCTCGCCGACGGGATCGCTCCGGGCGAGCGGGTCCGCGTGACCGCGCGGAGCGAGGGCGGTGGAGAGCGGACGTTCGAGACGGTCGTTCGGATCGACGGGGCGGCCGAGGTCGAGTACCACCGGCACGGCGGGATCCTCCAGATGGTGCTCGACGAGCTCCGATCGTCCCCCTGAGGGAGGGCGAGGCGCCGGCCGCGACCGCTGCGGATAGCATCCACGGGGTGAGCATGAACGACGCGCGGCCGACGTTCGCCCGGATCCTCGTGGGCGTGGACGGCTCGTCCCGCGCGGAGGAGGCGGCGCGACAGGCGGCTCGGCTCGCCTCGTCGGCCGGCGCCGAACTGGTCCTCGCCTACGTGATCGATACCGGTCATCCCTACGACTCCGACGACGTCGAGGCCGAGGCGGAGGCCGTCCTCGAGCGCGCGGCGACGCTCGCCCGCGACGCCGGGACGAAGGCCGACGCGCACCTGCTCGCGGGCAACCCGGCGAAGGCGCTCCTGGAGGAGGCGAAGGATCTCCCAGCCGATCTCATCTCGCTCGGGCCGGATGCCGGGATGCTCGGCGGGGTGGTCCGCATCGGACGGGTCGCGGAGCAGGTGATGCGGGAGGCGGAGTGCTCGGTGATGCTCGCGCGGAGCGCGGAACCCGAGTTCCCCCGCAGGATCGTGTGCGGCGTGGACGGCTCGGAGGCCTCGGCGCAGACCGCCGCGCTCGCCGGATCGCTCGCCGCCGTGGGCGGCGCCGAACTCCACCTGCTCCACGTCGTGCCCGTCTTCCGGGGCCGCGACGCCGAGTGGACCCTCGACGAGGACGAGCCGAGCCCGCCCGAGCTTGAGGCCTCGGTGGCGGCCGCGACCGCGCAGGGCGTCGCCCCGGTCCGGAACATGGCGATGGGCCGCCCCGAGCACGCGCTCGTCGCCGCGGTCGAACGCGACGGGGCCGACCTGCTCGTGGTCGGGCACCGCGGGGTGAAGGGCGTCTCCCGGGTGGTGCTCGGGAGCGTCAGCGAGCACTGCGCGAAGCACGCGCCCTGCTCGGTCCTCGTCGCCCGGCGACCGGACGCCTAGGCGGCGTCAGACGGTCGTGACCTCCGCCGTGAAGATCGGGTCGGAGGTCGGGGCGTCGGGACAGCTCGAGGGTTCGACCGTCACGGCCATGAGACCGACCCCTTCCAGCGAGGCGTCGACGAACTCGAACAACGAACCGTCGTCCGACGGCCTCGCGCAGAGCGCGGACACGGGCGTCTCGCCCTCGAACACCCAAAGCTCGTAGACCTGGTCCTCGGGAAGGGCGGGGAGGTCGGAGGCGAGCAGGAACATCCCCGGCTCGCCGGGGCGGTACGCGGCGCTGACCGTCCCCCCGTCGGCCTCGCCCTGGAACGAGATCGTCGTGGCCTCGGTGAGCGCGGGCTCGTCCTCGGTCAGGGTGACGCCGACGATCCAGCCGCCCGCGAACAGGACGAACGCGGCGGCGATCCCGATCAGGGGACGGAGCA
>DATFEU010000008.1:0-5879 GCA_035250725.1 Actinomycetota bacterium | reverse complement strand
AGGCCGGCGCGAAGCTCGACGACCCCGAGGACGCGCTGAAACGCGCGCCCCGCGGGTTCGACCCGGACGACCCGATGATCGAGGACATCAAGCGCAAGAGCTTCACGTCTTCCGTCAAGCTGTCGGATGCGCAGATGACCGGTCCCGACCTCGTGAAGACGTTCGTCCGCAGCTGCAGGCAGATCGAACCCCTCATGCGGTTCCTGTCGGCGGCCGTCGGGTCGAAGTGGTGACGGTCGCGGCGCCCAGCTACTTCTGGATCTCGACTGGCGTCCCGAGCGGCACGTCGAGCAGCTTCTCCATGTCCTCGTTGTAGACGCGGATGCAGCCGTGGGACACCGGCCGGCCGCGGTCGCCGGGGTTCGACGTGCCGTGGATCGCCATCCGTCCGCCGCCCGGCCACTCGGAGAGCACCGGCGAGAACCCGGACAGGCCGAGCGCCGCGATGCCGTACGCCTGGTACGGGTTCGCGTAGTACACCTTCACCCAGACGTAGAACTCGCCCTTCCCGGTCGGCGTGGCGTCGGTGCCGATCCCGACGCTGAATCGCTCCTCGACCTCGTCGTCGACGTGATAGCGGAGCATCCGGTCGGACAGATCGATCTCGATCCGATGGTCGATCGGCCGGAGCTGGACGTCCCGCTCGTTCACCCACGCGGTCGCGCCGTTCGGGCGGAGGGGCAGGAAGACCTCGTACCAGGCTTGCCCCGCGGCGAACTTCGCGCCCTCGATGAGCATCGGCGACAGACGTCCGAGCGGGTTCCGCGTGTCCAGGAGGAAATCCGAGCCCGGGAGGCCCGGCTCGTCCCACATCGGCGTGTACCGCTGGAGCGGGATCGCCACGACGTCCTCCCCTGCAGGCAACATGGGCAGGATCGGCTCGAGGCTGTCGCCTTCGTCCAGGCCCACGATCAGTCGCTGCGGGACCTCGACATCGGCCCTCGGACGCTCGGCCGGCTGCGGGCTGGAGCTGCACGCGCCGGCCACGAGCGCGACCACGACCACGACGGTGGGCCTGCGGATCACGGCCCGCATCATCGCAGGGATGGCACGACGTCGGCGTCAGGCTCGACCATCTCTCCCCTACTTCCGCGTACGCGGGTGCTCACGGGCGACCTCCAGTCCTGAGGATGGTCGACCGCAGGCGGGTCGGGCTTGAGGAGCCACGTCAGCCGAGCTGATACTCGAGCTCGAACTCGGCCGAGCCGTGCGGGGCGCGGAAGCCCCCCGAGCCCGTGAGGTCCTCGAGATCGCCCGTTCCCGATCCCCGGATCACGGTCGCGGTCCGGCCGGCCTCGGCGCCGTCGAAGTCGCCGACGGTCTCGAGGGCGAACGACCCCTTGCGATCACCGATCACGCCCGTGACCCGCTGGAGGCCGACGAAGTGTGCGGCCCCGTCCTTCCGATAGGGAACATGAGCCACTGCGCGGGCCGTCGCCGGCGAGATCACCCGCGAACGACTGCTCGACCTCGGCGCGCGTGAGTTTGATCCTCTCGTCGAATCGCTCGTAGGCGAGCCTCGTTCCAGTGCTTGACCTCGAACGATCCCGTAGCCGTCGGCATGAGGTCGGGATGCGCAAGTCCCTCTAGCTGCTTCCAGGGTCCTTCACCGTCTACCCTGGTCGCCGCGAGAGTGGCGGAACGGCAGACGCGCCGGACTTAGGATCCGGTGCCCGAAAGGGCGTGGGGGTTCGACTCCCCCCTCTCGCACCGCCTCTGAGCTCCAGATCACCGGGGAGTGCGTTCGTTCCCAGCAACCCGTCAGGCTCAGTCGGGAGTCACGAGACGGCGGTACTCCTGCTTGATCACCGAATAGCACTCGCAGGACGCCTCCTCCAGGCCGGCCCGATCGACGATCTTGATGTGTCCTCGCCCGTACTCGATGAGGCCTGCCAGCTGGAGCGTCCGTGCGGCAACGCTGACCGAGGCGCGACGAACGCCCAACATGTCGGAGAGGAATTCCTGGGTGAGCTGGACATCGTCCGATCCCGCGCGATCGTGGCTCTCGAGGAGCCAGCGCGCGCATCGTTGCTGGATCGGATGGACGCCGTTGCAGGCGACCCCCTGCGAGATCTGAACGAACAGGGCCTGCAGGTACGCCAACATGACCTGATGGAGCTTGCCGTCCCCGTCGACCTCGGCACGGAAGTGGTCAGCACCCATCCGCAGCGTCTCGCCGGGCACCTGTCCGATCGCCTGCGCGTTCCCGATCGCGCCCCCGCCGAGGAACGCATGGATCCCGACCATCCCCTCGTTGCCGATCGTGGCGGTCTCGACAGCGGTGCCGTCCTCCATGGGCGTCATGAGCGAGATGACGCCGCGCAGGGGGAAGTAGATGTACCGAAGATCTTCACCGGGCCGTTGGAGGACGTCGTAGGGCTCGAGCGGGATCCGATCCATGCTGGAGCGCAGTCGTTCGTACTCCTCGTTCGGGAGCAGTTCGAGGAGCCGATTCGTCGGCTCTTGTCGCGAGGACGGCCCAGAGGTCACCGGCATGCCGGTCCTCCTTCCCACTAAGGGGAGACTTGGCGAAGCCCGGGGCCGAGAAGAACGACTGGCGTGAGGAGCCCGCCCTCGAGGGCCGAGAACACCGGAAAGCGTCCCGTGTGCGAGCTCAGCCTACTCCTTCTGCCCGGCGCGTACGGTTCCGGACGGAAGCCGGCCGGCTGCGTCGCTATCGTTCGGATGACCGGGGCAGGCGGGGGGTGAAGCGGTTGGACTTCCAGATTGAGCACGACGGCGACGTCGATTTCCGCTTGACCGGCGAACTCGACCTGGCGACGGCCGATCAACTGATCCAGCAGCTGGCTCCCGTCGTGCAGCAAGGGCGCGAGATCCGGGTGGATGTCTCCGGGCTGACGTTCATCGACAGCACGGGGCTCCACGCGATCGCCGGGCTCGGCGTGCGATGTCTCAACGGTGGTCAGATCGTGATCCTGGACCCCAGCGATGAGGTCACGAAGGTGCTAGATCTCGTTGGAGCGGACCGCTTTCCGAACGTCGTGATCCGGGATGGTCGAGCGCCCAAGGGGCCCGCGGCCGCCGCCTAGCGATCCAGTTCGAACCAGACCTCGGTGCGAGCCCGCGAACTCGTCTCGCTTCCCTTCGCTCTGTACGGAAGCGTACCCAGCCGGCCCGGAGGCACATCACGTGGACAGGGGTGAGTCGACGCCCGCCGCCGCGAGCAGCCCGGCGGCGGTCCGGCCCCACGTCCACTCGCGGCCGACGAAGGCGCTCACGACCCGACGAAGCTCGTCGCGCTCCCCCGGCGGAAGCTCGAGCACGCGATCGAGCGCCGAGGCCACCCGCGCCACCGCCCCTGGGCCCGGTTCGAACGTGAGCAGGCCGGGGCGTCCGATCGCCGTCTCCAGCGCCGCCCCGACCTCGCCGAGCCCGGAGTGGCGGGCGACCAGCGGGAGGGCACCGGCGGCCGCGCCCTCGGCGGCCACCATCCCGAACGCCTCGGGCAGGATCGACGGGACCACCATGACGTCCATCGCGGCGAGGGCATCGGGCGCGTACCGATGATCGAGACGCCCGGTGAACGTCACGGCGGGCTCTTCGGTCTCACGCACCAGGTCGAGGGGGGCCTCGATCGGTATGTCGCCGGCCTCGCGCAGCCACGTGAGCGCTTCCGCGTCGCGGTGCTCGAGCGCGATCGTGAGCGCGGCGAGCCACTCTCGGTACGTGCCGAACCCGACGACCAACGCGTGCGCCCGGTGCTCCGCCATCCGGTGCGCCTGGAGCAGCAGCTCGACACCCTTCTGCGGGATCAGCTTGCCGAGGTACCCCACGATCGGCCCGCTCGTCCCGGCGAGCCGGCGGAGCCGCGTCGCCGCGTCGGGTTCGGGTACCGCCTGGTCGTAGGTCTCGGCGAGCGCGTCGAGCGCCGCGGCGTCCCGTTGCGCGAGCGCTCGCTCGACGTGCGCGTCGACCGACGACGGCCGGCCTCGCGCCGCGGCCGGATCCGCGTCGAGCAGCTCGGCCACCTCGCGCAGCGCCTCGGTCCGATCGCGCGGCCGGAACGCCGCCACCTCCACGCCCGGGGGGACGATCCGCACGAGGTCCTCGATCCCCGGGACCAGGGCCGCACAACGATCGAGCACGTCGGCGGTCGGTCCGACGACGGCGAGCGCGTCCACGAGTCCCTCACGGGCGAGCTCGCGGTACCGCTCCTGGATCCGGACGGCGTACTCGATGTCGCTGCCGTGGATCTTGGCGACGTAGCGTCCGGCGCCCAGCGCGCGTTCGCCGATCGCGGAACCGGGGATCGCGTGGCCGGTGAACGTGATCTCGGTCCCGTGCCACGCGGCGGCCGCGCGCAGCGACTCCACGTTCCTCCGTAGGTACGAACCGAGCTCGTCATCGGACAGGTCGACGAAGCGACGGACCTCGTCGAACCCCTCGTACCTGTCGAGGACGAAGACCGGGATCATCGCTCCGATCCTCGGCCGGAGCAGGATGCACCGCCCGTCCGCGCGCTCGACCGGCTGCGCAGTCAGCTCCGACGGTCCTCCGGCGTCGACGGAGCCGAACGCGTCGATCCACGGGTACCGCTCGGGGTGGCGCTCCTGGCACAGCAGCACCACGTCGTGGCCCGCCGCGCGGTAGCGCTCGGCCACGCGCGCGGTCGCGACGTTGGAACCGGAGCCCTCGAGGAGCCACCCGTGCCACAGGAGGATGCGCATCGTCGGATGCTAGACGAGCACGTTCGACCGCTCCCCTCAGGGTCCGGAGAGCATCACGTTGGACCCGTGACGCGGGTCACAGGTCATCGTCACGATCCGGGCGACGCTATGGACCTGGATCGAGAGGGGGACCCATGCAGCGGATCAGGATCGAACGGAAGACTCCGGTCATCGCCCGGCGCGAACGCTATCCGGTGCTCCCTATGGACCCGCGTGATCCCGACGTCCTCCGCGCGAAGCTGCTGCTCGACCCCAACCGGTCCGAGGTGAGCCGCGGGAGCCGTTGAGCTCGGGAAGGTGGCACCGATCTGGACCTCAGGTCCGAACCAGCCCGTGCTCCATCGTGAACATCGCGGCGGCCGCGCGGGTCGAGACACCGATCTTCGTGTAGATGTGCTGCACGTGGTGCTCGGCCGTTCGCGTCGAGATGGACAGGGTCGTTGCGAGCTCACGGTTCGAGAGGCCGGCAGCAACGAGACGGAGGACCTCGACCTCACGGTCGGTCAGGCCCGCGGGCCATGCAGCCCGCACCCGCGAACGCGACGCGCCCGCCGCATCGAGCACCGCGGCGGCGCACTCCGGGTCCAGCTGCCCCTGCTTCGCCAACGACGCCACCTCGTCCGCCGCCTGATCGCCGCCGACGGCGGGGCGGTGCGGGCGAGGCTGCGTCATCGCCTGATAGACGTCCGCCGCGGCAAGGAGCCTGGCTTCGACCGGCACCGCAGCGCCCGAGGCTCCGTGGTGATACCCGGATCCGTCCTGGCGCTCGTGGTGCATCCCGGCGATCCTCGCCACGGGCTCGAGGACCTCCGATCGCGCCAGGATCCGTTCCGTGTAGTACGGGTGGAGCCGGACCTGCTCTCGTTCCGTGAAGGACAGGTTCCCCGGCCGCTCCCACACCCCACCGCTCACGCCGGTCCGCCCGAGGTCGTGCAGGAGACCGGCGAGCAGGACGTCATGGGGATCCGCCACGCCGAGCCGCGTCGCGGCCGTCGTCGCGATCTCGGCCACCCCGGATGAGTGGCCCAGCGTGAACGGCGTCTTGAGGTCGACGAAGTCCGCGAACGCTCGCGCGAGCGGCTCGAGCCGATCCTCCGCGATCCGTCGGACCGGCTGAGGCTCCGCGGCGAGGACCGCGGTCCACGGATCCTCGGCGTCGAGGCGCCGAAGCTGGTCCGGACCGACCGCCGA
>DATFEU010000005.1:0-4434 GCA_035250725.1 Actinomycetota bacterium | reverse complement strand
GAGCGCACCCCGCTGTTCGGCCTCGCGTACGAGGGGCAGCCATTCGAGCGCTTCGCCTGGTACACGCGGCTCGTGCCCTCGCGCGCGGCCTGGCACGACCACGCCGGGCTCGTGCGGTGCGAGGTCCGGGCGGGCGCCGGGATCGACACGGCCCGCTCGCTCGCCGACCGCGTGAGCGCGACGCTGCCGCGCTTCGCCGGCCGGAGCAGCGATCCCCGGTACCCGCAGAACCTCGCGCCGGTCGGCGGCCTCGAGACGTGGCTCCAACATCGGATGGGGCACCGCGGGCTCATCCGTCGGGCGATCACGGAGTGGCTCATGCGGGAGGCGGCGTGACCATCGAGGGGGCTCGGGGGGCTCAAGAAGCGAGCGCGGACGCGCGAGCGGTAGCCCCCCGGCTGGACGACACGTCCGAGCCGGTCGGCATGGTGCTCGGGACCGAGGACGCGACCCCGCTCACGTTCTGGGTGGGCGTCACGCCGGACGCGTACCTGCAGCTCGACGACGCGGTGATCGTGGACACCGAGGTGCCCGGTCGCGGCGCGCTCCGGATCGCCGGGATCGTGCAGGACGTCCGCGCGCGGCACGAGGGGACACAGTTCGATACCGACGTGTTCCTCGTCGAACGCGGTGTGCTCCCGGTGGACACCGCCGTCGCGGCGCAGGTGGTCGCCACGCGGTTCGAACCCGAGGTGTTCGTGCCGCCGATGCCTGGCCTCCCCGCGCTGCGCGCGCGCGGCAAGGATCGCGACGAGGCGATGTACTTCGACCAGATGGAGCGCCGCGTCGCCGCGGGCTTGACGCGAGACGGCGAGCCGGTGTTCCTCGACCTCGACTTCCTCGACGGGACGCGGGGCGCGCACGTGAACATCAGCGGTGTCTCGGGCGTCGCGACGAAGACGACGTACGCGCTGTTCCTCCTGTACGCCCTGTTCCACACGGACGCGCTCGGCAGGTACGCCACCAATACGAAGGCGCTCGTCTTCAACGTCAAGGGCGAGGACCTGATGTGGCTCGACACGCCGAACGCCCGGCTCACCGAGCGAGACCGCGGGGACTACGAGCGGCTCGGGCTGCCGGCCGGGGCGTTCGAGAGCGTGGGGCTCTGGGCGCCGATCCGACCGGACTCGGGCGGGCAGGCGATCCCGCAGGTGGAGGGGCGGTCCGACGGCGTCACCGCCTACTTCTGGACCGTGCGCGAGTTCGTCCGCGAGCGATTCCTGCGGTTCATGTTCGCCGAGGCCGAGGACGAGCGCTCGCAGATCGCGGACCTCGTGGCGCGCGTCGAGGCGGCGCTCGATCGCGAGTGCGAGGACGACCCCGACAACGACGCGACCGTGATGTTGGGCGGCTACCCGGTCGAGGACTTCGCGCGCCTGTGCGAGATCGTGGCCGAGGAGGTCGACACAGACGGCTCGTCGTGGCGCGGCCGGGTCTCCGACGCCACCGTGAGCGCGTTCATCCGCCGGCTGGACGCCGCGCGGTTCCGGATGGGCCACCTGATCCGCGGCCGCGACGCCGAGCATCCCGAACGCCACCGCATCGACTGGGAGTCGAACCAGGTCACGGTCGTGGACATCCACAACCTGCACGACCGCGCGAAGCGGTTCGTGACCGGCGTCGTGATCAAGCGGCTGTTCGAGCACAAGGAGCGGATGGGCCGGCGCGAGCCGCTCGCGTTCCTCGTCCTGGACGAGCTGAACCGTTACGCGCCGCGCGACGGCTGGAGCCCGATCAAGGAGGTGCTGCTCGACGTCGCCGAACGCGGACGTTCGCTCGGCATGATCCTCGTGGGCGCCGAGCAGACCGCGTCCGAGGTCGAGCGCCGCGTGATCTCCAACAGCGCGTTCCGCGTCGTGGGACGGCTCGACACCGCGGAGGCGGCGAGGAGCGAGTACGGGTTCCTGCCGGCGGTCACGAGGGCGCGGGCGTCGATCCTGAAGCCGGGCTCGATGATCCTGCAACAGCCGCACATCCCCATCCCGCTCCAGATCCGCTTCCCGTTCCCGGCGTGGGCGACCCGCGCCGACGAGGCCGACACCGGCAGCGGGGGGTCGGTGTTCGAGCGGTTCGAGGGGGAGTAGGCGCTGCGGTTCCTGCACACGGGCGACTGGCACGTCGGGCGAGCGATCCGCGGCCGGTCGCGCGCCGACGAGTTCGCGGCCGTGCTCGACGAGGTGGTGGGGATCGCCCTCGACGAGGGCGTCGACTGCGTCCTGCTCGCGGGCGACGTCTACGAGCATCGCGCGCCGGTGCCCGAGGCCGACGCGCTCGTGTTCGACGCGTTCCTGCGGCTGCACGACGCCGGGATCCCCGTCGTCGGGGTCCCGGGCAACCACGACTCGGTGATGCGGATGGAGGCGTTCGGCAGGCTCCTCGAGCCGATCGGCGTCCACGTGGTCCCGCGCGTCGCCCCGCCGGATCGCGGCGGGATCGTCGTGGTCCCGAGCCGCGACGGCTCCCAGGAGGCCGAGATCGCGTGCGTCCCGTTCGTCCCCGAGCGGCGCTTCGGCGACGCGGCGGCGCTGTTCGACGCGGGCGAGACGTGGTTCCAGTCCTACGCCCAGGGGATGGGCGAGCTGCTCGCGACGATGGCGACGGGGTTCACGTCCGGCCGCATCCCGATCGTCCTCGGGCACCTGTTCACGGACGGCGCGCTCGTCACGCCGGGCGGCGGCGAGCGCGAGCTCACGATCGGCATCGCGTACGCGGTCCCGCCGTCGCGGCTGCCGGCCGAGGCCGCGTACGTCGCGCTCGGCCACGTGCACCTGCCCCAGGCGGTGAAGGGGTCGCCGGCGCAGGCACGATACGCGGGGTCGCTGCTCCAGCTCGATTTCGGCGAGGCGGGGCAGCGCAAGAGCGTCGCGGTGGTGGAGGCGGCGCCCGGCAAGCCGTCCAGGGTGACGGAGGTGCCGCTCTCGAGCGGCCGAGCCCTCCGTGACGTCCGCGGCACGCTCGACGAGGTGGTCGAGCAGGGTTCGGCGGCGGGCGACGCCTGGCTCAGGGTCTTCGTCGCGACCCAGGGACCGGTGCCGGGGATCGCGGACCGGATCCGCGACGAGCTGCCGAACGCGCTCGACGTGCACCTCGAGTACGAGCGCTCCGAGGGCTCGGGCGACGCCGGCCCGCCGCTGTCGTCGCTGCACCCCCGCGACCAGTTCGTCGCGTACCACGAGGCGCATCACGGTGTGGCCCCGGCCGACGACCTGCTCTCGGCGTTCGACGAGGTCCTCGAGCTCGAGACGGAGACCGCGCCGTGAGACCCGTGTCGTTGCAGATCAAGGGGTTCACGTCGTTCCGCGACGAGCAGCGGGTCGACTTCGACGGGCTCGACCTGTTCGCGATCGCCGGCCCCACCGGCTCGGGCAAGTCCTCGATGCTCGACGCGATGACCTACGCGCTGTTCGGCTACGTGGACCGCGTGGGCCGGCAGTGCTCGCAGCTGATCAGCCAGGGGCAGCCCGTCATGTCCGTCCTGCTCGAGTTCGAGTCGGGGGACCGCCGGTATCGGATCGCGCGACGCACGCCGGTCAAGGGTGCGACCAAGATCCAGTTCGAGGAGTGGACCGGAACGGACTGGCATCAGCCGCCCGGCTCCGATCGCGTGAAAGAGGCCGACGCGATGATCCGCGAGGCGATCGGGCTGGACTACGAGGCGTTCACCAGGACGGTGCTGCTCCCGCAGGGGCGGTTCGCGGAGTTCCTCGTCGGCGATGCGAAGGAGCGCCGGTCGATCCTCACCGAGCTGCTCGGCCTCGAGCTGTTCGAACGGCTCGGGAAGCGAGCCGGCGAGATCAAGCGGCAGTCGGCCGCGGACGCGAACGCCGTGACGACGCTGATCGAGACCCAGTACGCGGGCGTCACGCCCGACGCGGTCGCCGAGGCGGAGACGCTCGCGAAGGCGGCGGCCGAACGCGAACACGCGCTCGCCGAGGGCGAGGCGAAGGTGCGCGCGGTCGCGGAACGGTGGGCCGGGACCTCGCGGACGATCGAGGAGCTCCGGACATGCGAACGCGACCTGCGCGAAGCGGCGGACTCGGCCGGCGACGTCGCCGACGCGCTGGACGAGATCGCCGCTCGCACCACCGAGATCGAGCGCGAGCTGAAGGATCGGACGAAGGCGGTGACGGCCGCCGAGCGCGCGGCCACCAAGGCCGTGGCGGCGTTCGAGAAGGCCCAGGCGTCCTGGGGACGAACGGTCGAGCTCGCCGTGGTTCGGACGAAGGCCGAGTCGCTGCTCGACGCGCGCACGACCGTCGAGGCCGCCGAGGCCGAGCTCGAGGAGGCCACCGGCGTCCTCGCCGAGCTCGGGGCGGCCGACGAGGAGGCCGACGGGGCGGTCGCGGCGGCGGTCGATGTGGCGACCTCGGCGATCGAGGCGGTCGAGGACGCGGAGGCCGCGCTCGAGCAGGCCCGGCACGAGGATCACGTCGC
>DATFEU010000050.1:0-4685 GCA_035250725.1 Actinomycetota bacterium | reverse complement strand
TGGGTGAACTCGGGCGGGCTCGGCACGATGGGGTTCGCCGTGCCGGCGGCGCTCGGCGCCAAGGCGGGCCGTCCCGACCGGCGGGTCGTCGCGATCGACGGGGATGGGTGCTTCCAGATGACGAGCCAGGAG
Source organism: Actinomycetota bacterium (assembly GCA_035250725.1). Classification (GTDB taxonomy): domain Bacteria; phylum Actinomycetota; class UBA4738; order UBA4738; family HRBIN12; genus DASSJM01. Next base: position 4,553 of record DATFEU010000050.1, on the reverse strand, counting down.
CTCGCGACCTCGACCGCCGAGGGGATCCCGTTCGTCACGGCGATCATCAACAACGCGCATCTCGGCATGGTCCGGCAGTGGCAAGAGCTCTTCTACGAGGAGCGGTACTCGCAGGTGTACCTGTCCTACGACGTCCCGGACTACGTGAAGCTCGCCGAGGCGTACGGGTGCGTCGGCCTTCGCGCGGAGCACCCCGAGGAGGTCGACGCGGTGATCGACAAGGCCCTGTCGATCGAGGACCAGAGCGTCGTGATCGACTTCCGCGTCGACGACAAGGAGATGTGCTTCCCGATGGTGCCCGCTGGCGCGAGCAACGACGACATCATCGTCGGCCCCGAGGGCCTGCAGCCGGTGAACGACCCGGAGGAGGCACCGGTCGCATGAACGGGAACGGGCATACCAAGACCCTGCACACGATCTCGGTGCTGGTGGAGGACAAGCCCGGCGTCCTCACGCGGGTCGCCGGGCTGTTCGCCGCCCGCGGCTTCAACATCGACTCGCTCGCCGTCGGCCCGACGAGCGACGACGGCCTGTCGCGCATGACGATCGTCGTGCAGGTGGACACGAAGCCGCTCGAGCAGATCACGAAGCAGCTCAACAAGCTCGTGAACGTGATCAAGATCCTCGAGCTCGCGCCTGGCGAGGCGGTCGAACGCGAGTTGATGCTCGTGAAGGTCCGCGCCGACGGCGAGACACGCGCGCGGATCCTGGAGATCTGCGACGTGTTCCGCGTCCGGGTGCTCGACGTCACGCACAAGACCCTGACGATCGAGGGGACGGGCACGCCCGAGAAGCTCGAGGCGTTGCTCGAGCTGCTCGGGGACTACGGGATCGTCGAGCTGTCGCGGACCGGACGGGTGGCGCTCGCCCGCGGCGACCGGGGGATCCGCGAGCGGGCCGCCCGGGCGCGCGCCGCGGTCGCGGGCGAACAGGAGTGGACCGGCGGGGGCGTCTGAGCCGCGCGGCGCTGAGTTCAGCGCCGATCGAAGCGGCCGCTTACAGGAGGGAAACCGATGGCGACGATCTTCCACGAGGGCGACACCGACCCGTCGGCCCTGTCGGGGCAGCGCATCGCGGTGCTCGGGTTCGGGAGCCAGGGGCACGCCCACGCGCAGAACCTGAAGGACTCCGGCCAGGACGTCCGGGTCGGGCTCCGCGAGGACTCGAAGAGCTGGTCGGCCGTCGGGGACGCCGGCCTCACGGTGAAGCCGACGGCCGAGGCGGTCGCCGAGGCGGACGTGGTCATGGTCGTGCTACCCGACACGGCGCACGCCGCCGCCTACCGCGCCGACATCGAGCCGAACCTGAAGGCTGGCGACATGCTGATGTTCGCCCACGGGTTCTCGATCCATTTCGGGACCGTCCGGCCGCCCGCGGACGTGGACGTCACGATGATCGCGCCGAAGGGGCCGGGCCACCTCGTCCGCCGCACGTTCACCGAGGGGATCGGCACGCCGGCCCTCGTGGCCGTGCAGCAGGACGCCACCGGGAAGGCGCTGCAGCGGGCGCTCGCCTATGGCGCGGGGATCGGCGCCGCCCGCGCCGGGATCATCGAGACGACGTTCGAAGAGGAGACGGAGACCGACCTGTTCGGCGAGCAGGCGGTGCTCTGCGGCGGGCTGTCCACGCTCGTCCAGGCGGGGTTCGAGACGCTCGTCGAGGCCGGGTACCAGCCCGAGATCGCGTACTTCGAATGCCTGCACGAGATGAAGCTGATCGTCGACCTCGTCTACGAGGGCGGTCTGTCGTGGATGCGGCATTCGATCAGCGACACGGCGGAGTGGGGCGATTACCGGAGCGGCCCGCGCGTGATCGACGAGGGCGTCCGCGACCGGATGCGCCAGATCCTGTCGGAGATCCAGGACCGGTCGTTCGCGCAGGAGTGGATCGGGGAGGCCGACCAGGGCTTCCCCCACTTCCTCGCGCTGCGCCGGGAGGCGCGCGCCGCCCAGATCGAACGGGTGGGGCGCGAGCTCCGCACGATGATGCCCTGGCTGAACTCCGAGGAGCGGGTGGGCGGGGATGGAGAGGTGGCCCCCGATGGCTAGCACCGGCGACCCCGACGTAGTACGGATCTTCGACACGACGCTCCGCGACGGTGAGCAGGCCCCCGGGATCGCGCTGACCCGGGCCGAGAAGGTCGAGATCGCGGAGCAGCTCGCCCGTCTCGAGGTCGACGTGCTGGAGGCGGGGTTCCCCGTCTCGAGCGACGGCGAGTTCGAGGCGGTACGCGAGATCGCCTCGACCGTCCGCGGCCCGGTGATCGCCGCCCTCGCCCGCGTCGTCCCCGGCGACATCGAGCGCGCCGCCGAGTCGCTCCGCGGGGCCGAGCGCTGGAGGATCCACACCTTCATCTCGACGAGCGACATCCACATGACCGACATGCTGCGGATGAGCCAGGGCCAGGTGCTCGACGCGATCCGCGAGGGCGTGAAGCTCGCGGTCGGGTACACGCAGGACGTCGAGTTCAGCGCGCAGGACGCGACGCGGACCGAGCTCGAGTTCCTGCTCGACTGCTTCAAGGTCGCGGTCGATGCCGGCGCGACGACGATCAACGTGCCGGACACGGTCGGGTACGCGATGCCCCACGAGTTCGGAGAACTGGTCCGGACCGTCCGCGATGCGGTGCCCGACCACGTCGTGATCTCCACGCACTGCCACAACGACCTCGGGCTCGCCGTCGCGAACTCGCTCGCCGGCGTGGTGAACGGCGCCCGTCAGGTCGAGGTCGCCGTGAACGGGATCGGCGAGCGCGCCGGCAACTGCTCGATGGAGGAGCTCGCGATGATCGTCCGAACGCGGAGCGAGGCGCTCGGCGTCCGGCACGGCCTGAACCTGAAGGAGATCACGCGGACCTCGCGCCTGGTCAGCATGACCACCGGCTACACCGTCCAGCCGAACAAGGCGGTCGTGGGCTCGAGCGCGTTCGCGCACGAGAGCGGGATCCACCAGCACGGCATCCTCTCGAACCGCGCGACCTACGAGATCATGGACCCGCTCGAGATCGGCCTCGAGGGCAACCGGCTCGTGCTCGGCAAGCACTCGGGGCGGCACGCGTTCGCCGACGCGCTGGAGAAGCTCGGGCTCGAGCTGGACCCCGACCACCTGAACCGCGCGTTCGCGCGGTTCAAGGAGCTCGCCGACCGGAAGATCTCGCTCACCGACCAGGATCTCGAGGCGATCGTCTCCGAGGAGCTCGGCGCGGCCGAACAGGACGTCTTCGTCCTCGAGGCGCTGCAGGTGGGCGGGGGCACGGCGCTGTCGCCGACGGCGAGCGTTCGCCTGCGGAAGGGCAACGAGCAGATCGAGGAGTCCGCGATGGGCGACGGCATGATCGACGCCGCGATGGGGGCGATCCAGCGGGCGTGCGGGGTCGAGGGGCGGCTCGTGTCGTTCAACGTCTCGGCGGTGACCGGCGGGACGGACGCGCTCGGCGACGTCGTGGTGCAGCTGGACGTCGAGGGCCGGCGGGTCACCGGCCGGGGGGTCGCCACCGACGTCGTCGAAGCGAGCGCGCGCGCCTACCTCGCGGCGGTGAACCGCGCCCTGCTGCTCGCGAACGGCAACGGGCACGACGGAGGCGAGGTCGCCCCGTGACGACCCACCGGCTCGGCGTGATCCGCGGCGACGGCACGGGTCCCGAGGTCGTCGCCGAGGCCCTCAAGGTGCTCGAGGCCGTCCGCGACGGGTTCGAGGTCGACCTCGTCGAGTTCGACCTCGGCGCCGAGCGCTTCCTGCGGACAGGCGAGGCCCTGCCGGACGACGAGCTCGCCCGACTGAGGGAGATGGACGCGATCCTGCTCGGCGCGGTCGGGGACCCTCGGGTGCGGCCGGGGATCCTGGAGCGCGACCTGTTGTTGCGGATCCGGTTCGAGCTCGACCAGTACGTGAACCTCCGCCCGGTGGTCCGGTTCCCGGGCGTCGAGACGCTCGTGCCGAGCCACACCGAGGACGACGTCGACATGGTCGTCGTCCGCGAGAACTCCGAGGGCCTCTACACGGGCGCCGGCGGCTTCCATCGCAAGGGGACGCCCTCCGAGGTCGCCGTCCAGGAGTCGATCAACACGCGGCACGGGGTCGAGCGGATCGTGCGCTACGCGTTCGAGCTCGCGATGCGCCCCGGCCGCCGCCGCAAGCTCACCCTCGTGCACAAGACCAACGTGCTCACCTTCGCCGGCGATCTGTACCAGCGGGTGGTGAACGAGGTGGGCGAGGCCGACTATCCAGGCGTCGAACGTGACTACGTGCACGTCGACGCGGCGTGCATCTACCTGCTCGATCAGCCGTCGAGGTTCGACGTGCTCATCACCGACAACATGTTCGGCGACATCATCACGGACCTCGGCGCGATGATCCAGGGCGGTATGGGCATCGCCGCCGGCGGCAACATCAACCCGGACGGCGTGTCGATGTTCGAACCGATCGGCGGCACGGCGCCGGACCACACCGGGAAGGGCACGATCAACCCGCTCGCCGCGATCGGGGCGGCCCAGATGCTGCTGGGGCAGCTCGGCGAGACCGAGGCCGCCAGCCGCGTCGAGGCGGGGATCCGG
>DATFEU010000361.1:0-7272 GCA_035250725.1 Actinomycetota bacterium | reverse complement strand
CGCGACGAGGGATGCGAAGAGGAGCGCGGCGGCGATCACCGCCACGACGGTTCGGGCGCGTGGAACGCCGACCTGGATGCTGCGCGGGCTCGACATCGGATCGTTCGGCGCTACGCGAGCGGATGAGCGCCGCTATCCATGAATGGCATATCGGTCACCGTCCGCGGGCCCTTGAGTCATGCCGCCCGACGGTGTGACCCCGTCATACACCCGACGGCGCCACGAGTGTCGACGGATCGAGCCGCTGGCCCCGGACGCCTGCCGCTCCGATCGTTCGGCTCCCTGCTCCTACATCCTCCTCAAACGCCGAGCCCTGAACGGCGAGCGGGACAGGCTGTCGGATCGCGAGTTCGAGCTCGTCGGCGTGGGCCACGTACGGGAACCGTTCTCTCACGTGGACGGCTGGCATCAGCCGGCGATCTCGGCGACGGGTGCCTTCGGGCCACCCCGGTCCGCGAGACTTCGCCGCCCAGGAAGAGCTTTCGGCCCGTTCCTTCCCCGATGCCTCGCCGGATAATCTTGAACCCACGCTGAGCCGTGCGCCGCTCGGGTGAGCGTCGCCCCGCCGCCGAGAATCCCTTATCGAAGGAGCCGGCCCGTCTCGACCCATCGGCCGCCGAACTCGACCGTGAGCCGCTCCTCGCCGTCGGCGTAGGCGAGGTTCTTCGGCAGGAAGCCGTCGGTGCCGTCGACGGTGATCCAGCCCTTGAGGCTCCCACCGGGGACGATCCCGTCGCTCGGCGGGAAGAACTTCTCGAACGAGCGCCACTCGGGGGTCGTGTCGAGCGGAACGCGGGCGCCACCAGGCGCTTCGACCTCGAACCGGTCCAGCTCGACGGTCACGCGTCCGTCGGTGAGGTTCGCGAGCCGAACGAAGAAGAAGAAGCGATCGAGCCGTCCTCCCGGACGCAGCGGTGGTGGAAGACGGCCCACCGCTCGTTCCCGACCTCGAGGAGCTGGGCCCGGCACCGGCGGGGGTCCTCGCCGAGCGTGATGACCTTCGCCTGGAGCCTCGTCCCCTGGACGACCGCCGGGAACGTGGCCGACCCAACGCCGGGAGGAGCCGGCGGCGACTCGCCGGCCAGGATCGGACCCGTCGAACCCGTTGACGACGACTCCGGCGTCGCGGATCCCACCTCCCAGGAAGGCCGCAACCGCCCGCCAGACGAGCATCGGTCCGAGGATCGCCCCGGGCACGAGCAGCCATGTCCGCCGGGCAGGGCCTGCGGCTCGGTCCCGCCGTTCGAGCCCGAACGGGAGGGCCTGGGTCTCACCGTCGCCGTCCGTGTGTGGGCGGGTCGCTTCGCGCATCCGGGTGCACGAGCCATGACACGCATACCGGCACGTGCCCGCGCCGTGCTGAACCCCTGGACCCCGCCGTGCTCGAGCCCCGCAGGCGTGGCCGGTCCCTACCGCCGGCCGATCTCGTCGAGGTGGAGGAGGATGTCGGCCGGGTCCTCGTACACGCGGTAGGCGCCGGCGCGTTCGAGCTCCTCCCGCCCGTAGCCGCCGGACAGCACCCCGACCCCGAGCGCGTGGGCGCGCCGCGCCGCCAGCAGGTCCCAGACGCTGTCGCCGATCACGGTGCAGTCCCCGATGCGGACGCCGAGGCGGTCGGCGGCGGCCAGGAACAGGTCCGGGTCGGGCTTGGCCCGTTCGACGAGGTCCCGCGTGATGACGGGGACGTCTGGCGGTACGGAGAGCAACTCGATCGCCGGCCCGGCGGACTCTCGGTAGCCGCTCGTCGCGATCGCCCACGATGCTCCGACCGCGGACAGGTGCGACAGGAGCTCGCGCGCGCCGGGCAGCGGACGCACGCGGCCGGCCCGGGCCGCGTAGGCCTCCGCATGCAGGCGCCGCAGCTCCCCGGCGAGCTCCGCCGAGACCTCGCGACCCGTCTCGCGCAGGAGCGCGTTGGCGAACAGGCCGCCGCTCATCCCGACCTTGCGGTGGATCCGCCAGACCGACAGCTCGATGCCGGCGGCGTCGAGCGAGTCCTGCCACGCGAGCACGTGCTGGTACACGCTGTCGACGAGCGTCCCGTCGAGGTCGAACACGAAGCCCTGCGTGCGAGGTTCCACGACGCCATCGTACGGAACGGAGCCATCGAAGCAGCCAGGGGCTGCGCGCTCTCGGCGCCGCTCGTTGCTACACTCCGGCCCGTGAGCTAGGACGGCCTCCTCGGGAACCAACGGGCGCCGAGCGCGCCCGATCGAGCCATCCCATCGAGCAGGAGTCGTCCGATGTCCCACCATCCATCTCGCAGCGGATCGCCATCCTCGCGATGAGCGTGCTCGAGATCCGCGCCCTCGCGGTCGAGATCGGCGGGCATCCGATCCTCGAGGACCTCACGCTCACCGTGTCGCGGGGCGACAAGGTCGGCGTCGTCGGTCGCAACGGCGCGGGGAAGACGAGCCTGCTCGCGGTCATCGCCGGTGAAGCGTCCCCGGCCGCGGGACGGGCGGTCGTCCGGGGGCGCCTGGGGTACCTCCGACAGGACCCGCGACTCCACGAGGCCGACGATGGGATCGGCGTCGGCCACGTCCTGCAGGCCCGCGGCCTCCGCGAGATGGCGGAGCGTGTCGAGAAGTACCGGCTCGCGATGGAGGAGCGCCCGAGCGAGGCGAACGTCCGGCGGTTCAGCCGCCTGGAGGAGCGTTTCCGCGCCGCCGGCGGGTACTCCGCCGAGGCCGAAGCGAAGAGGATCGCGGCCGGGCTCGGGCTCCCGGCGGACCGCCTCGACCTGCCGGTCTCGGCGCTCTCGGGTGGCGAGCGACGCCGGCTCGAGATCGTGCGCATCCTGTTCGCCGGGTCGGACCTGCTGCTCCTGGATGAGCCGACGAACCACCTCGACGGGGATGCGAAGCGATGGTTGATGCGCTTCCTGGGCGCCTATCGGGGCGCCGTCATCGTCGTGAGTCACGACCTCGCGCTGCTCGACGACTCGATCACCCGGATCCTGCATCTGGATCGGGCAGGTCTCGTGCACTACCGCGGGACGTACACGCAGTACCGCGAGGCCCGTCGATCCGACGAGGCGCGCCGGGCGGCGCTCGCCCAGCGTCAGCAGGCCGAGGTCCGACGCCTCAAGACGCTCGCCGACTCGATGCGCGGGCAGACGAGCAAGCGAGCACGCAAGGCCAAGACCCTCGACACGAGGGCGGCCAAGCTGGCCGAACGGGCGATCGAGGCCCCGGATCGAGAACGCAGGGTCCGCTACCGCTTCCCCGAGCCACCGCGCGCGGGCGAGCTGGTCCTGCGAGCGGAGGGGCTCACGAAGGGCTACGGCGGGCCGCCCGTCTTCGAGGACGTGAGCTTCGACGTGGGGCGCGGCGAGCGGCTGCTCGTGATGGGCCTGAACGGCGCAGGCAAGACCAGCCTCCTCCGGTTGCTCGCGGGCGTCGGCTCGCCCGACGGAGGGCGATGGCGCCTCGGTCACGGCGTCTCGCTCGGCTACTACGCGCAGGAGCACGAGGGCCTCGCCGAGGTCCGAACCGCGCTCGCGAACGTCCGGTCGGCGTCCACCGACGCGACCGATCAGGACCTCCGTGCGCTACTGGGGATGTTCGGGCTCACGGGCTCGGTCGCGTTCCAGGAGGCCGGAACCCTGTCGGGAGGCGAGAAGACCAAGCTCGCCCTCGCGCAGCTCGTTGCCGGCCGGCGGAACCTGATCCTTCTCGACGAGCCGACGAACAACCTGGACCCACCGTCGCGGACCGCGGTCGCCGAGGCGCTTGCCGCGTGGCAGGGTGCGATGGTCATCGTCAGCCACGACATCGAGTTCGTGCGCGCGCTCGAACCGCACCGGGTGCTTTCGATGCCCGAGGGCGAGCTCGACTTCTGGGACGACGAGCTGCTCGAGCTCGTGGCGCTCGCCTGACGAGATCGCGGTCACGGCGGCGAGCTGCGCATCGAGCGCACCCGCGCGGGTGGCGGAGCAGAGCCGGAGTCCCCGCCGGTATGCTCGGCGGACCGCACACCCGGAGCATCCGGACCGAGGGGATGGACGTCATCGCCGACCCGGCCCAGGCCGACCTGCTGTTCGTCAACGGCACGATCCACGCACCGGAGGTGACCGGCCGCTCGCGGCCGGAGGCCGTCGCGGTGAAGGATGGGCGCATCGCCGCGGTCGGGGCCGACGCCGACCTGCGCGAGGGCGCCGGTCCCCGCACGGAGATCGTGGACCTCGGCGGGCGGATGCTCATCCCCGGGTTCCAGGACGCGCACGTCCATCCTCCGGCGAGCGGCCTCGAGATGTTGCGCTGCAACCTTTCGGACGTGTACACGCTGGATGAGTACGAGCGCATCATCGCCGCGTACGCAGACGCACACCCCGACCGGGGATGGATCGACGGTGGCGGCTGGTCGATGGATCTGTTCCCCGGGGGGAACCCCGGCCGGGACTTCCTCGACCGCGTCGTCCCGGATCGTCCGGTGTTCCTGTGGAGCCGGGACGGGCACAGCGGGTGGGTGAACTCGAAGGCCCTCGAGGTCGCCGGCATGTCGCGGGACACGCCCGATCCGGCCGATGGATGGATCGTCCGCGCCGCGAACGGCGAGCCGGCGGGCGCGCTCCACGAGGGCGCCGCGTCCCTCGTCGAGCGGCACGTGCCGAAGATGTCATCCCGGGATTGGATCGAGGGGCTGCGGATCGCCCAACGACACCTGCACTCCCTCGGCATCACGGCATGGCAGGACGCGAACGTTGGAACCGACGCCGGCTATCCCACGTTCGACCCATACCTGGAAGCAGCGACTTCGGGAGAGCTCACGGCCCGGGTGATCGGGGCCCTCTGGTGGGACCGCCATCGTGGGCTCGACCAGATCGACGACCTGCTCGCCCTGCGTGAACGAGGTGTCGTCGGTCGCTTCGCGGCGACGAGCGTCAAGATCATGCAGGACGGCGTGATCGAGAACTTCACCGCCGGTGTGCTCGAGCCGTACCTGGACGCCGAAGGTAGACCGACGGACAACGTCGGGAAGTCCTTCGTGGACCCCGAGGAGTTGAAGGGCGCGGTCACGAGGCTCGACGCCGAGGGGTTCCAGGTCCACGTCCATGCGATCGGGGAGCGGGCGGTCCGCGAGGCGCTCGACGCGTTCGAGGCGGCGCGGGGAGCGAACGGGCCGAACGACCTCCGGCACCACATCGCGCACATCCAGGTGATCCACCCCGACGACGTCCCACGGTTCGCGTCGCTCGGCGTCGTCGCCAACGCGCAGCCGCTCTGGGCGGTGAACGAGGGGCAGATGGAGCACCTGACGAAGCCGTTCCTCGGTCCCGAGCGGACCACGTGGCAGTATCCGTTCGGCAGCCTGGCCCGTGCCGGGGCCGTCGTCGCGATGGGCAGCGACTGGTCGGTCTCCAGCCCGGACCCCGTCTGGGGCATCCACGTGGCGGTCAACCGGACGTCGCCACCCGCCTTCCCGTACGGTCATGCGAGCGAAGAGCCGTTCCTGCCCGACGAGCGCCTCGACGTCCCGACGGCGCTGGACGGCTACACGATCAACTCCGCCTACGTGAACCACCTCGATGCGACGACCGGGTCGATCGAGGTCGGCAAGGACGCCGACCTGGTCGTGCTCGACCGCGACCTCCTGTCGCTGCCGGCCGGGGAGGTCTACTCCGCGAGGGTCCAGCTCACGATGGTCGCTGGCGAGCGGGTCTTCGCGACCGGCGACCTCGCCTGACCCCTGACCGTTGGTCAGAGACGCTCGTTGCCACCCCACAGGGCCGGACGCACGATACCGGCGACCGGCCCGGCGGCCGCCGACCCGACGAGAGGAGCCACCTTGCCGTTCGACATGAGCCAGGTCCAGCGCGGCGCCCGCAACCGGCGGACCCCCTACCACGAGGCGACGCAGCGGTACGCACCCAAGGGCTACACCGTCTACAACCACATGTACTTCCCGATCCGCTTCGACACGTTCGAGGCCGAGTTCGAGGCGCTCCTGTCCGGCGTCACCCTGTGGGACGTCTCGGTGGAGCGATGCCTGGAGATCGGTGGGCCGGACGGTTTCCGGTTCGCGCAGCTGCTCACACCGCGCGACCTCTCCACGTGCGCCGTCGGGCAGGCGAAGTACGTCCTGATCTGCGATCGTGACGGCGGGATCGTGAACGACCCGGTCCTCACTCGGATGGACGAGACCACCTTCTGGTTCGCGCTCGCGTCCTCGGACGCGCTCCTGTTCGCGCGCGGGCTTCGCAACGCGTATCCCGACCTCGACGTCACGATCCAGGAGGCCGACGTTGCGCCGCTCCAGGTCCAAGGCCCGAGGTCCAAGGAGCTGATGGTGAAGCTGCTCGGGGAGGAGATCCGCGACCTCAAGTACTACTTCTGGACCGAGGCCAAGATCGCCGACGCCCCCGTCGTCGTCACGCGGACCGGCTGGACGTCCGAGGTCGGCTACGAGGTCTACCTCACCGACACGAGCAAGGGCGTCGACGTCTACGAGGCGATCATGGAGGCCGGCCGGGAGTTCGGGATCAAGCCGACGGGCCCGAGCGACATCCGCCGGATCGAGGGCGGGATCTTCAACTGGGGCGCCGACATGACCTACGAGAACAACCCCCTCGAGCTCGGCCTCGAGCGGCTCGTCGATTGGGGGCTGTCCGACGACGCCAGCATCGCGATGGCGGCGCTGCGCGAGATCCGCGAGCGGGGCGTGTCCCGCCGGATCAACGGGGTCGAGATCGACGGCGAGCCGTTCCCGGAGCTGAACAACGTGAAGTGGCCCGTGGTCGAGGCGGACGGCACGAGGATCGGCAAGGTCACGTCGGCGATCTACTCGCCGCGCCTGCAGACGAACATCGGGTTCGCGTGGCTGCCACTCGAGCGGTCGGCGCCGGGCACGGCAGTCGCGGTGGAGAGCGAATGGGGCCCCCGGCAGGCGACGGTTGTGCCGATGCCGTTCGTCGACCCGAGCAAGCAGATCCCGATCGCGTAGCCGGGGAGTCTCGATTGAAGCGCCGTTCAGGGCATCCACGCAGCTCCTGTCCCTTGCCAAGGCGTTGGGATTGAACGATGATTCAACGCGGGCGGCAGAGGCCGCTCGAGCCTGAGCGAAGGAGACGGGCGACATGGTGAACGAGCGCGCGGAGATGCTCGAGCAGAGCGCGACGATCTACTTCGGCCCCTGGTACCGGCGTTCGCCCTTGTTCGAGGCGACCCGCCGTGCCGGGTGCACCGCGTACGACGTGTACAACCACATGCTGCTCCCGGCGTACTTCGACGACCCGGTGACCGAGTACTGGGCGCTGCTGAACGACGTCAC
>DATFEU010000353.1:0-2481 GCA_035250725.1 Actinomycetota bacterium | reverse complement strand
ATGGACGGCGTCCTGTGGGTCGAGGAGGACTCGGGCAACGACGCCGCGGTGTACGCGCTCGAGCCGACCGGCGAGCTCGTGGCGAAGGTCACGGTGGATGGCGCGACGAACGAGGACTGGGAGGACCTCGCGTGGGCGAGGGGGCGCCTCTGGGTCGGCGACATCGGCGACAACGAACGGGAGCGTTCGGAGATCCGGGTGTACTCGTTCCGCGAACCAGGGGATCGCGGCGTGACGAGCGTCGCTGCGACGACCGTGCGGCTGCGGTACGAGGATGGGCCGCACGACGCCGAGGCGATGTTCGTCGATCCCCGCGGCGAGCACCTGTACCTCATCGTGAAGCAGCTCACCGAGCTCGAGAGCGCGGTGTACGCCGTCCCGCTCGATCAGGTGCGTCCGAGCGAGGTCGGCGTGCTCCGCCAGGTCGCGCGCGTCCCGCTCTGGATCGTCACCGCGGCCGACCTCGGGCCGGCCGGGATCGCGGTCCGCAACTACCTGACGACGCTGGTGTTCCCCTGGTCGGACGATCGGACCATCGTCTCCACGCTGGAAGGGATGTCGTGTCCCGTCTCGCTCGGGCCGAGCGAGGCCATCGCGCAGACGCGCGACGGCAGGGCGCTGTACTCGATCGCCGAGGGCGTCGGACCTCCCATCCGCTACGTGGAGCTCTGACGCCTCCGGCACTCGGAGTTCACGGAGGTCGTCGCGGCGGGCATGAAGCGGCCCGACCGATCATCACCGCTACTCGCTGTCTCACAGCCACACTGGAAGTCGCCCGAGGTCCCAGTATCAAGGACGCCGGCGATGACCGATCGGAGTCGACCCGGAACCCGTCACCACGTTCGTCCCCGAGGGTTCCCACCGGCGGATCGCCGGACTAGGGTTTGCTCAGGCCCGACCCTACGACCCTGAGGGGACGGCAGAAGCGACAGATCGCATGAGCGGCCACTCAATCCACGGGCGATCGGCACGCGCGGCAGGGGAGGTCACTGCGGTCGTTGGACGTGCCGCATCGCGGGCACCGGATGTTTCCTGGAGCCCACGACAGGATGAGTGCCACGACGAACCACCCAGCGAGAACCCCGCCAGCCGTGACGACCACTCCTGCCGCTGGAGTACCGATGAACGTTACAGGTTCCGCGAGGGTGCCCTGTTCGTCCAGAAGGCTCGTGGCGTACAGGAGACCCGACGCCCCACCGATGAACCCCGCCAAGATGAACGCAACCACCGGGTGATTGCGTACGGGATGTGGACGGGACGGCATCCTCTGGCCTTCCATCGCCTCCGGGGCCACCGATCCGGTGGTTCCAGATGCGCCTTGGACCTTCCATGCAGTCAGGATCGACCTCGCGCTCCCAGGTGGGTAGACGGGTTCTCGCTCATCCCCGCCGCCTCTTGTACCCAGGGGTGATGGGTACCTTCGCGGGCGTAGCCCGAGGACCTGTCCCGCGAGGTTGCCGGGGGCGGTGCCGGCGCATCCCATCGGACCGCGGTCCACGTTTCGGCTCCTGGCGGGCGTGAACGGATGCGCCGAAAACCCAGCCCTTCGGCCGATGTGCGCGGGTCTGCCGCATGGAAGCATCGGCCCACGCTCGACCTGGAGGGAGCCCCGGTGAGGGTTCGGCGTGGTGTCGTGTCGACGATCATCCTGTCGCTCGTCGCCGTCGCGCTGCCGTGGGGAGCCTCGATCGCCGCGGCGGAGCCGGGCCGCGTCCACCGGTCCCCGAACGCCGTCCCCCACCGCTACATCGTCGTGCTCGACCCGGCGGTCGAGACGGCGTCGAGCTCCGTCGCGGACGATCTCGAGCGCACGTACGGCGGGGACGTCCGGCGGGTGTACCGGAACGCGCTCGACGGGTTCGTCGCGAGGATGACGGAGCGGCAGGCGCTCGCGACGAGCCGCGACCCCCGGGTGGCGTTCGTCGAGCAGGACGCGTTCGTGCAGCTCTCCGAGACCCAGACACCGTCGACGTGGGGGCTCGATCGGATCGACCAGCGGAACCTCCCGCTGGACACGAGCTTCACGTACTCCGCGACGGGGGCCGGCGTCACGGCGTACGTGATCGACACGGGGATCCGGTTCACGCACGAGCAGTTCGGCGGGCGGGCAACGAGCGGCTTGGACGCGATCGACGGGGGCAGTGCCGACGACTGCCACGGTCACGGGACACACGTCGCCGGGACGATCGGTGGCTCGACGTACGGGGTCGCGAAGCAGGTGAGCCTCGTCGGCGTTCGCGTGCTCAACTGCCAGGGCTCGGGCACGACGTCGCAGGTGATCGCCGGCATCGACTGGGTGACGGGCGACCACGATCCGGGCGAGGCGGCCGTGGCGAACCTGAGCCTCGGCGGACCCGCGTCGACCGCCATGGACCAGGCGGTGTCGAACTCGATCGCCGACGGCGTGACCTATGCGATCGCCGCGGGCAACGGGAACATCTTCGGGATGGCGGTGAACGCGTGCACGACCTCCCCCGCGCG
>DATFEU010000352.1:0-3052 GCA_035250725.1 Actinomycetota bacterium | reverse complement strand
AGGCCGTGGCCGGCCGGGTTCCGGTACTGCTCGACGGCGGCATCCGGCGGGGCACGGACGTGTTCACGGCGCTCGCGCTCGGCGCGTCGGCGGTGCTCGTGGGTCGCGCCGTGTGCTGGGGGCTCGCGGTCGATGGCGAGGAGGGCGTCGTCTCGGTGCTCGGCATCCTGCGCGGCGAGTTCGAGAACACGATGTCGCTGGCGGGTACTCGAGCGGTCGGGGACATCACCCGCGCACACGTCCAGCGCGCATAGTCGAGGGCCGGCCCGGAGGCCAGCCCTCGCGCACTCGTCTCAGCCGGGTCGGCTACGGAACGTGTGGGGTGAAGGTCCCCCCGCCGCGTCCGAAGTTGCACACGTCCCGCTCGTTGTTGAACATCGTGTTCCGCCTTGCTTTCACGCCGTCCGCCTCGAAGAACAGGAGTCCGCATGCTTCGAAGCTCGTCGGCGTGTAGTCGTGACCGCTGACCGTGTTGTCCTCGACCTGGGCCGTGGCCCCGAACCCGATCTGGATGCCGTTCTGAGCCGCGAGCGGCACGCCGACGGGTCCCAGACCCGTCGCGATGTTGTTCGTCACGATCGCGGCGACCGAACCGTTCACCGTGATGCCGTTCTTGATGTAGTCGGACACGTCGTTGCCATCGATCGTCACCTCGACGTCCGTGCCCGTGTCGTCGAACGGCTCGTTGCGAACCTCGATCGCGTTGCCCTCCTGGCATCCGCTCCCGGATGGTCCCTGCTGGATGTGGACGACGACGTTGTCCTTGATCGTTCCGCCGACGCCCTCGTAGAGGATGCCGCGGAGTCGGGTGTCAGCCGGTGTCGCTGGATCGCAGACGTCCGCGAGCCCCGACGTCGTGACGGTGAGGTCGTGGATCGAGGTCTTGTTCAGACCGGCCTCGGCCCGGACGACGGCGCCCAGGAAATGCCCGGCTGCGGGATCCACGCCGGTGATCGAGAACCCATTCCCGTCGAACTCCGTCCCACCCGCGTGCTGCGGCACGACGATCGTCTCGTCCGTGACGCAGTCAGCGAGGAGCGTGTAGATGGTCGGGGAGGAAGCGGCGACGTCGACGTAGCAGGATCCCAGTGTCGCGAGCGGTTCGAAGTCGTAGATCGTCTGCGCCCCCGAGACGGTGATATGGAAGTCGTCGACGTTCCCGTCGAACCCGGGCGCCCAGGGGCCGCCGGCACGGAAGTTCAGCAGGCCCGACGTCGGCGTGATGCCGGACCTCCGGATCCCGGCGTTCGGCCAGGTGGCGAGGACCTTCTGGATGGTGCACGGCGACGCCTGTGAGCAGGTGTCGTCGAACACGGCATTGCTCGACCACCACTTGCCGTCGAGCGCGTCCCACGTGTACCAGGTGTCCTCCGCGATGTTCCCGGACCCCACGGTCAGATAGGGCTCGAACACGAGACGCCCCCTGAAGGTGTCGATCGCATCGGTGAGGTCGTCGTCGAACTCGAACTGCAGGCTTGTCGCGAGGAGGTCCCCCGGGTCCGGGGATGCTCGGTACGACATGTAGCTCAGCTCCGAGATCTCATCCAGCCGGGTCCCCGCGAACGCAAGCGAGCCGATGTTGTGCCGACCCGTAGCATCGACAACCAACTGCGCGCTTCCGTCGTTCAACGAACCTGTCGGTCCGAACACCAGCGCTCCGTCACCGGTCGCGCCCTCGTTGAAGAATCCCCAGCCGTTCATGTTCACCGGGTCCACGACGACCGTAGTGCTCGCAGGGACGGGGCTCGTCGTCGTCCGCAGGTTGTCGATCAGGAACCCCTGGCCGAGCGTCCCCGGCGCGGTACCTCCCCCGGAGCGAGCCTGCAGGAGGATGGAGTCGACGGTACGCGTCGGGTTCCCCTCGCACTCGCGGAAGTAGTCCTCCCAGCTCGTTCCTGTGTGAACGAGAGCGCCGTCGACGTACACCTCGACGGCGTCGTTGGCCTCGCCGTCGAGGAAGTCCATCTCGAGGCGGAGCGAGTGCGGCACCGACCGGTCGAGGCCCGACGCGACGGTCGTCGTGACGAAGTTGCTCCCCAGCGTGCAGCCGGTCTCGTTCAGGCCGGACTGGTAGTCGGCGAAGTCGACCTCGAGCCCGCCGGACGTGTCGCGCACCCGCAGGAAGCTCATCCGGGCACCGTCGCCCCGGTCGGGCGAGAGCGAGATCTGGAGTCCCGGCTGTTCGGCGCCGGGCACCGCCGAGGCGATGTCGAAGCTCGCCTCGAAATGCGTCTGGCGGGTGCCGCCCGAGAGCCCATCGTTTGCAGCGGTCGACTCTCCGGCTTCGTCTCCCAAGGACTTCGAGAAGGCCCAGTCACCAAACGATCCACTCGTGAGCGCGTTCGAGATTCGGAAGCTCCGACTCCCGAACGCTGTGAAGCCTCCGAAACCAGACGGATCGACGACGCCGTAGTCGTACGCTCCCGTCGCACTCCAGCCGTCTTGTCCATGGATGGAGCCCGTCGAGTACGACTCGAAGTCGATCGCAACGGTCTCCGCAGTCGCCGGTGTACCGAGCGCTGCAATGATCATGCCCGCCGTCAGCGTCAGTGACGCGACGAGCGAAAGTGCCTTCCGCATGATGCGTTCCCCCCCTTGGGCCCGCTTGGCGCCGGCGCATTGTTACACGACCGTGCGACCCGCCGTCCAGGGACCTTCGACGGATTCTCTTGCTGACCGGGTTGACGTTCGGAGATACCCGCCCCGTGGCTCCGTGCGCGTCTGAGAGGATGTGCCCTCCATGCCGCGGATCGACCTGCACGCGCACTCGAACCGCTCGGACGGCACCTTCTCCCCGGCCGAGGTCGTCCGTCTCGCGTCCGAACGCGACCTCGACGTCGTCGCCCTGACCGATCACGACACCACCGACGGGCTCGACGAGGCGGTCGCCACCGGCTCGGAGCTCGGCGTGGAGGTCGTGCCCGGGATCGAGCTCTCGGCGGAGCACGACGCCATGAGCGTCCACGTCCTCTGCTACTGGATGGATCCGGCGAACGCGGACCTGCAGGCCGAGCTCGCGCGGCTCCGCGAGGAGCGGTTCCGACGCGGCGAG
>DATFEU010000344.1:0-2292 GCA_035250725.1 Actinomycetota bacterium | reverse complement strand
CCGAGACACGCCTGCGGCCTTGGCCGCCTCCGCCGCCGTCCATCCCAGCTCGAGCACCCGCTCGGCGATCAGCAACCTGCCGAACGGCGTGAGCTTCGCCCTACGATGGGCCACGAGAGCCTCCTTTCACGGCCGGGGTGCTGGCGGCGGCCGTCGCGGCCGTGATCGTGGCCTGGATCGTGATCCGGTCACGCGCCGGGGGTCGCCAGGCGGCGGCCGCCTAGCCTCCCCGCCCGGTTCGCGCGAGCGGGGGCTTCGGGCGTACGATGCCGACGTCGCCTACGGGCGACCGCGAAGGGAGCAGAAACCCACGCGCGTCCTGCCGCGGGAGGCATGCTCGGGCCCTGTGGCCCTCGGCCGCCGGTCGCCGAGCAGAGTGCAGACAGCGCATGCTCGCTGCTCCCTTCGCGCTCGTCCGGGCCCCGATCCCGGCGTCCGGGGCTAGTCGCTCGCCGGCTCGCGGTGGTACTCGAAGTGCATCCCGTCGGGCACGATGAACGTGCCGCCCCACACGAAGCCCCACCGTTCGAACGCGTCGACGAGGCGTGGGTCCTGGTGCGGCGGCTCGCCGAACAGGTTCCCCTGCTGCACGTTGAGATCCAGGGCGATGCCCCACGAGTGGTGCGAGAGGCCGGCCGACGGGATCCGGTTGATGTGGCGCGGCGAGAAGCACCCGGAGAACGAGTGGATGGTGTGCCGGAGCCCCCGGTCGATCAGCTCGCGCACCACACCCCGGATCTGCGGGAACAGGGCCACGTGGCACGTGACCGAGCCGAGCAGCGGGACTGGCCGCGCGTCGATGTTCCGGCGGAGCCACGCGGGGTCGATCGTGATGAACCCGGGCTGCCCGGGCTCCGGGCGCGCGGCGAACTCGCCGAACAGGAGCTTGATCCGCACGGGCGGCAGCACCGCGTCGCCCTGGCGGAAGTAGGGGGTGTCGCCGGGAGCCCGCACCTTCGACGGCGGGTCGTCGGGCAGGATCGGGTCGAGGAGGCGTTCCACCTTCGAGGCCGTCCCGGCCCGATCGGGGACGACGAGCGCGTAGCGGTCCCGCGTCACGCCGATCGAGCGCCCCACGTCGCGCGAGACCACGAGCTCGTTCGCGCCGACGAGCTCGTCGGGCAGGATCGCGGCGACCTCCACCCGAACGTCGCCGAACCGCATCACGGCGCCCGGCCCGAGTCCCCGCAGTCGCGCGCTGCTCTCGCCGAGGATCCCCTGTCCGTCCGCGAGCGCGAGCGCGACGGGTGCGTCGGCCGGCGGGAGGAACCGCGCGAACTCCCGCGGGTCGACCGCTGCGACCTCGAGCGGGATCGCGAACCCCCTCGGCGGGTCGTCGATCACCTCGCCCTGCTCGGACCAGGAACGGTCGAGCCACGTGTTGTCGCTCGCAACGACGACCGAGCGCGTGATCCCGTCCAGGCGGCGCACGTCCTCTCGGAACCCGGCGGGCATGCCCCCGGACGTCCACACGAGGAACGCCTCCGGCGGCTGCGGCTCGGTCCGCGGGGCCGAGGCCTGCGGTCCGGGACCGGGCTCCGGGAGGTTCGCCCAGCCCTGGATCGCGAGCGTGAGCGTCGCGCCGAGCGCCGATCCCATCGCGAGGCCGGCCGCGAGGCCGGCGACCCGCCGCCTGCTCACGTGGCGGCCGCCTCCGCGCCGGACGGGATCGAGCTCGCGACGGCGAGGAGGCCGCCGAGCGAGAGCCCCGGCGCGTCGAGCGATCGGTAGAGGCCGTCCTCGATCCACTCGAGCTGCGAACGATCGGGGGTATGGCGGCCGGGCGTGCCGCCGACGTCCACCGCGGACTGGTCGGCGGACGACGCGGGCGGGAGCGCGTTCGCCGGCTCGAGATGCAGCCGGATCGTGCCGATGCCGGCGTCGGCGTCCCGGTCTCGGATGTACAGCGTCACTGCGACGGCGTCCCCGGCGTCCACGAGCTCGACGCTCGCGAGTCCGAACCCCTGGGGCAGCGAAGAGGGCAGCGCGATCGGGAAAGGGGCCGCGGCCTGCGCCTCCGCGAGCGTCACACGTTCGACGACGGCGTCGCCAGACTCGCGCACGCGCCACGCATCCGGCATCGTGAGCCCCTCGACCGGCAGGGACGCCGCGGCGGCGAGCAGCTTTGCCCTCGACAGGTTGGACTCGAGATACAGGTCGGTGCCGGCCGCGTGGATCGAGAGCCGTCGCGCGTGCTCGCCGCTCGCCGGCTCGTAATACGCGACGCCGCCACCGGACAGCGCGATCTCCTCCGCCTGTACGCCGACGGGCCCGAACGGCGTGTCGCCCATC
>DATFEU010000336.1:0-2412 GCA_035250725.1 Actinomycetota bacterium | reverse complement strand
GGCCGGCCCCGCTGCAGGCGCTCGAACAGCTGGGTCGCCTCCGGCTCGACCGCTCGCACGATCGACAGGTACTGGCCGTCGACGTAGATCCCCTCGGGAACCGACGGCACGGAGCGGAAGTCGGCCGCACCGGTGTTGACGCCGTCGAGCGTCCCGGCCAGGTACACGAGCTCCGCCGGATTCCGCAGCCCCTCGTCGACGACGAGGTTGCCGAGGAGCTCGGGGACCAGCGAGGGCAGCTGCAGGAGCTCGGACGGCGACAGCAGCTCGGACACCACCGCCCGCATGAACTGCTGCTGCCGCCCGATCCGCGCGAAGTCCGGGACCGTATCGCACGGCTGGTGGCGTGTGCGCACGTACGCGAGGGCCGTCGCGCCGTCGAACCGCTGACATCCCGCCGGGATGTCGAGCCCCGTCAGCTCGTCCTGCATCGCGTACGGGACGCACAGGTCGACGCCGCCGAGCGCGTCGACGAGCCCCTGGAAGCCCGCGAGGTCCACGTAGAGCACGTGGTTGATCCGCAGTCCGGTGAGGTCCCGAACGGTGCGCGCGACGCGGTACGCGCCGTCGCCGTCGATGCCGCCCTCGAACGCGGTGTTGATCCTCCCCTCGCCCATGCCGGGGATGTCGACCCAGAGGTCGCGGGGGAACGACAGGAACGTCGCCCGCTTCTGGTCCGGTTCCGTGTGGACGAGGATGATCGTGTCCGAGCGGTTCTCGCCGCCGATGTCCTCGTCGGTCCCGAACTGCACCTGCTCCTCGGGGGTCAGACCCTCCCGCGAGTCGCTGCCGAGCAGGAGGTAGTTGCAGGCGCGCTCGTCGCAGACGCCGGCGATGTCGGGTTCCGCCGGGCCGGAGGCTCCGGTCGCCACTGGCGGCGGCCCGATGACCTCGATCTGGCTCCGGGTCCAGAAGTAGGCCCCCATCGCCACGGCCGCGACCACCGTGACGACGGCCGACACGCTCGCCGCGACGGCGAGCAGCGTGCGCCGGACATGTGGGTGTGGTTGCGAGGCCATAGGCTGCGTCTGGAGGAAGCGTACCCGGCAAGATGCGCTCGGGAGCGAACCGCAAGCGGGGCAGGCCGTGACGATCGTATGGAGACCCTCGGAGGAGGTCCTCGAGCGGGCGAACGTGACGCGCTTCATGCGTTCGAACGGCGTCGCCACCGAGGAGGACCTGATCCGCCGCTCGACCACCGACGTGGCGTGGTTCTGGGACGCCGTCGTGCGCGACCTCGGGATCGAGTTCGCCGAGCCGTACCGGACGGTCCTCGACACCTCGGGCGGCGTCGAGTGGGCGACCTGGTTCGGCGGCGGGCGGATCAACCTCGCGCACAACTGCGTGGACCGATGGGCCGAACGCACGCCGGATGCGCTCGCCGTCGTCTGGGAGGGCGAGGAGGGCGACGTTCGGCGCGTCACCTACCGCGAGCTGCGCGAGATCGCGGACCGGCTGGCGAACGGCCTCGCGTCGCTCGGCGTCGGGGCGGGCGACGCCGTCGGGATCTACATCCCGATGACCCCCGAGGCCGTCGCCTCGGTGATGGCCTGCGCGAAGCTCGGCGCGATCTTCCTCCCGATCTTCAGCGGGTTCGGCGCCGACGCGGTCACGACGCGGCTCGCGGACGCGCGCGCCAAGGTCCTCGTCACGGCCGACGGCTTCCCCCGGCGCGGCGCGGTCGTCCGAATGAAGGAGATCGCGGACGAGGCCGCCAGGTCGGCCCGCGTCGAGCACGTGGTCGTCGTCCCGCGCGGGGGGCGGGACGACGCGCCGTGGGACGCCTCGCGCGATGTCGGATGGGACGAGCTGCTCGCGGGGCAGCCGGATCGGTTCGAGACGGTCCCGCTCGACCCCGAGCACCCGCTGTTCGTCGCGTACACGAGCGGCACGACCGGCCGGCCGAAGGGCGCCGTCCACGTCCACGGCGGCTTCCTCGTGAAGATCGCGGAGGAGGTCGCGTATCAGACGGACGTGCGGCGCGGCGATCTGCTGTTCTGGTTCGCCGACCTCGGCTGGATCATGGGGCCGTGGGAGATCGTCGGCGCGACCGCGCTCGGCGCCACGGTGTTCCTGTTCGACGGGGCGCCGAACCACCCCGGCCCCGACCGGATCTGGTCGATGGTCGAACGGCACGAGATCACCCAGCTCGGGGTCTCGCCGACGCTGATCCGCGCCCTGATCCCGGCGGGCGAAGACGCGGTTCGCTCGCACGACCTCTCGTCGCTCCGGATCCTCGCCTCGACCGGTGAGCCGTGGAACCCCGAGCCGTACCGGTGGCTGTTCGACGAGGTCGGGAAGGGCCGGCTCCCGATCATCAACCTCTCGGGCGGGACCGAGGTCGCCGCGTGCTTCCTCTCGCCGCACCCGATCAGCCCCCTGAAGCCGTGCACGCTGCGGGGGCCGGCGCTC
>DATFEU010000323.1:0-30597 GCA_035250725.1 Actinomycetota bacterium | reverse complement strand
AAGTTCCGACCTGCACGAATGGTGCAACGACTTGGGCGCTGTCTCAACCAGGGACTCGGCGAAATTGCAGTACGAGTAAAGATGCTCGTTACCCGCGACAGGACGGAAAGACCCCGGGACCTTTACTGCAGCTTGGTGTTGGGTTCTGGCAGATGTTGCGTAGGATAGGCGGGAGGCTTCGAAGCCCGGGCTCCGGCTCGGGTGGAGCCAACCTTGAAATACCGCCCTTCATCTGTTGGGACTCTAACCTCGGTCCGTGATCCGGATCGGGGACAGCGCCTGGTGGGCAGTTTAACTGGGGCGGTTGCCTCCCAAAGCGTAACGGAGGCGCCCAAAGGTTCCCTCAGCCTGGTTGGCAATCAGGCGTCGAGTGCAAGGGCACAAGGGAGCTTGACTGCGAGACCGACGGGTCGAGCAGGTGCGAAAGCAGGGCCTAGTGATCCGACGACTCCATGTGGAAGGGTCGTCGCTCAACGGCTAAAAGGTACCCCGGGGATAACAGGCTGATCGCTCCCAAGAGTCCATATCGACGGAGCGGTTTGGCACCTCGATGTCGGCTCGTCTCATCCTGGGGCTGGAGCAGGTCCCAAGGGTCGGGCTGTTCGCCCGTTAAAGAGGCACGCGAGCTGGGTTTAGAACGTCGTGAGACAGTTCGGTCCCTATCCGTCGTGGGCGCAGGAGACTTGCGGGGAGCTGCCCCTAGTACGAGAGGACCGGGGCGGACGAACCTCTGGTGTGCCAGTTGTCGCGCCAGCGGCACGGCTGGTTAGCCACGTTCGGAAGAGATAAGCGCTGAAAGCATCTAAGTGCGAAACTCGCCCCTAGATGAGGTCTCCCACTGGGAAACCAGGTAAGGCCCCTCGCAGACTACGAGGTTGATAGGCCGGAGGTGTACGCGTGGCGACACGTTGAGCCGACCGGTACTAATAGGCCGAGGACTTGACTTTTGCTCGCGCTCGCTATCGCAGTTCCCGAGCCCTGCTCGGGGGCCGCGCTCCCACGAGATCTCCGGCGGATGCCGGGGGATGCCGTTTCGGTGGCCATAGCGGAGGGGGAACACCCGGTCCCATCCCGAACCCGGAAGTTAAGCCCTCCAGCGCCGATGGTACTGCCTGGGCGACTGGGTGGGAGAGTAGGTCGCTGCCGAGACATCTTCGAGAAGAGCCGCCCTAGGGGGCGGCTCTTCTCGTTCCCGGCGTCGGTAGGCTTGCGGCGTGCCGGAGGCCTTCCGATCTCGTCCCGGTCCCAAGGGTGGCCCGCGCCGGGCGGGGCTGCCGCGCGAAGTGGTGGCTGAGCTGCGACACATGTCGCGGCCGGGCAAGGCCGACCCGGCGATCTCGCGACTGGAGCGCGCGGTCCAGCTGCTCGAGCGCGGGGACGCGCGGGGCGCGGCGGCCGAGGCGGCCAAGGCCAAGGAGCTGGCCACTCGGGCGCCGACGGTCCGCGAGGTGCTCGGTCTCGCGCTGTACCAGCTCGAGCGGTTCCCGCAGGCCCTCTCGGAGATGCAGGCGTACCGCCGGATGTCCGGACGCGCCGACCAGAACCACATCATCGCCGACTGCCTGCGGGCGGTCGGGCGGCCCGAGCGAGCGGTGCCGCTCGCGGAGGAGGCCCTCGCCGCCAGGGGGGTTCCCCTCTCGGCGAAGGCGGAAGCGGTGATCGTGGCCGCGAGCGCGCTCGCGGATCGAGGGAAGTTCGACCAGGCGCTCGGGATGCTCCGGCGCATCCGAACGCGGGACGACGTCGCAGGCGAGGAGGTGCTGCGCGTGTGGTACGTGACCGGCAACATCCTTGAGCGGGCCGGTCGCCGGGGCGAGGCGCGACGGGAGTTCCAGAAGATCGTCCGGCACGATCCGGGCGCCTACGACGCGGCCGAGCGCGCGGCTCAGCTCGCCTGAGCGACCCCTGTCCGCAGGCTACCGCTCGCGCTCCGCGCCCGCATCCGCGTCATCTCTCGAGCCCTCGTCCTCCTGGCGCTGCCTGCGGAGCTGCCAGTAGCGCATGATCCCCATCGCGTTCATCCGGACGCTCGACAGGGTCTCCATCCGCTGGAGGTCGAGCGTCGCCTCGGCTCCCGTCTCCGTGTCCTCGCGCGCGACGCGTTCGAGGACCCGAACGATCTCGTCGAGGTCGTCGGTGTCCTCCAGCTCGCGGCCGACGGTCTCGGTCCACGAGCGGAACCGTCGCTCGGCGAGCTCGCAGATCCGGTCCACCTCCTCCACCGGTCCGAAGTGTGAGAAGAGCACCATCGAGCCGCGTGCGCGCTCGCGGATCGTCCGGATCGACGAGAGCGCGAGCTCGAGATCGTAGTCGGGGGGAGGGGTGGCGGGCCGGAGCACCTGCGCGTCCGGGGGATGGATCCCGAGCGCGTCGCCCGTGAGCACGGCGCCCGTAGCCGAGTCGACGAGCGCGATGTGGTGTTTGGCGTGGCCCGGCGTGGCCATCACCTCGAGCGTCCGGCCGCCGAGGTCGATGACGGATCCGTCGTCGACGGCCCGGATCCGTTGTGGCACAACCGGTTCGACGGCTCCGAACAGGGACGAGAGAAGCTCCCGTCCGTAGATGCGGGTCGCACTGTCGATCAGCCTCGACGGGTCGGCGAGATGCCGCGCGCCGCGCTCGTGTACCCAGACGGCCGCGCCCGGAAACCGCTCGGCGATGCGACCGACGCCCCCCGCGTGATCGAGGTGGATGTGGGTGACGACGACGTGGGCGAGACTCCCGGGACCGATGCCGAGCCTCCCGAGGCCCGCGACGACGGCTTCGAACGAGGTCGTTGGCCCGGTCTCGACGATCGCCGGCTCGTCGGCGTTCAGCAGGTACGCCGCCGTGTAGCGTTCGCGGCCGCCGAAGAACGTGTCGATCGCGGTGATCCCTGGCGCGACGTCGAAGACGACAGGTCCCACGGACGCGAGTCTACGGGTCATGGGTGTGTCGGCGGGCGGTGCTACGGTCCGCTCGGAGGGGGGAGTCGCGGATGTCGAAGAAGAACGCATGGTGACGGTCAACGTCGTCGTGCTCGCCGGCACCGTCGCCGCGGATCCGGTCGAACGTCGGATGCCGTCGGGCGACGAGGTCACCGAGATCAGACTCTCCGTTCCGGAGGCGGGCAAGCGCCTCCTCCCCCTGCCGGTCGCCGCGTGGCACCGCGACGTCGGCAAGCGAGCCCTGAAGGGGATCGGCAAGGGCGACGACGTGCTGGTCTACGGCACGCTCGTCCGTCGGTTCTACCGGAGCGGAGCCGGGGCGAGGAGCCTCACCGAGGTGGTCGCCGCGGGGCTGAAGAAGCTCGAGGTGCCGCCGCAGAGCGACTGAAGTGTCGGGTGGCAGACGCATGACGAGCTGCCGCACTGAGGATCAGGGGTCGAGCGGTCTGATCACGAGACCGCTGCGCGGCTTCGGCCAGAAGAACGTCGATTTGGGCGGCAACCGCTCCCCGCGGTCGATGACGGCCCGGATCCGCGTCGCGTCCGTGGGTGGCAGGAAGTAGGCGCCGACCGCCTCGCCGGTGTGGACGGCCTCCTCGGCAGCGGCGACGTCGGCCGTGTAGCGAAGGTGGTCGCCGACGCCGGCGAGCTCCTGTTCGTGGAGCGCGACCACGGTCGGCGGTTCACCGTCGAGCTCGGCGACGCGATGCACGAGCACGCCGTCCTCGAGCGTGGCGGTCCCGTAGACGAGGCGCTCGTCGCTCACGGTCTCGAGCACTTCGGCCAGGTCGCGAACGCGGGCGCCGTGCGCCTCGAACCGTCCGCCCATCTGGAGCCGGTGGAACGGGAGCACGGGCGGCTCCTGCACCGCTGAGTCGGCGACGAGCATCATCGCGTGATCCCACGAGCCGGGGCCGTGCCGGTCGCGCATCTCGTCTCGGTATCGAAGCGCCATCGAGTACCGGTGGTGGCCGTCCGCGATCATCAGGGACTCGGGCGCGAGCCAGGTCGCGACCTCGGGTTCGGGAGGAGCGATCCAGATCCGGTGCTCCACGCCCGACTCGTCGACGGTGACCGCCGCCGGCTCCTCCGCGGAGACGCCGTCGAGGAAGGACGCCAGCGTGTCGTTCGGCCCCCGGAACAGCGCGTGGATGCTCGAGAGGTTCGCTCGCACCTCGCGCATCAGCCGCAGCCGGTCCTCGATCGGCCCCTCCATCGTCCGCTCGTGGGGGACGATCGAGCCTCCCCAGTCCTCGAGCTCGACCGCGCAGATGAGCGCACGGATCGCCCGGTGGCGGCCGTGGAGGGAGAAGCGCATCTCGTACGGGTAGTACGACGGCCTCCCGGTCGGAACGAGTGCGCCGTCCGCACGCCATGACCGGAGCAGCTCACCGGCGTGCCTATACTGGTCGCCCGGGTCGACGGCGTCATCGTCGGAGCCGAGTTCGAGCCGGATCACGTTGAATGGGCTCGCCTCCATGAACCGCCGGCGCTCGGTGTCGGAGATGACGTCGTACGGAGGGGTCGTGACGAGGTCGTACGAGCCGACGACGGAACGATCGAAGATCAGGCCCTCGAAGGGCGACACGCGGGACACGCGCCATGTATAGCAGTCACACGACGGGGTCCCGCGGGCCCGAGGGCGCCTACGACCTGTTCTCCCGGGGCATGGGGTTCCTCCGCGAGGGCCACCCGCATCAGGCGGCCATGCTGCTCGGCCGCGCCAAGATGATCGAGCCCGAGAAGGGGTCGATCCGCGAAGCGCTCGGCCGGGCGTTGTTCATGTCGGGGCGCGCGCACTCCGCCCGGCGCGAGTTCGCCAAGGCCCTGCAGATCGACCCGGTGAATGACTACGCGCACTTCGGCCTCGCCCTCGCCTGCGAGCGGACCGGGCAGCGTTCGCGCGCGATCGGGCACCTCAAGCTGGCGATCGCGATGCGGCCGGGCATCGAGCACTACGAGGAAGCCCTCAGCAGGATCGCCGGCTGATGCTGGCCGATGGATACGACTGTCTCCTGTTCGACCTGGACGGCGTCCTGTTCCGCGGCGACGAGGCGGTGCCGGGTGCCCGCGAGACGCTCGAGGCGCTCCGTGGACGCGGCGCTCGGCTCGTGTTCTTCACCAACAACTCGTCCCGGACCCCGGAGCAGGTTGCGAGCAAGCTCGGCGGGCTCGGGATCGGGGCCGATGGGTCCGAGGTCGTGACGTCGGCGCAGGCGACCGCCGAGCTCCTGGCGGCTCGTGGCGGCGGCTCCGTGTACGCGATCGGGGGCGAAGGGGTCGTGCAGGCGCTCGCTGGCGAGGGTCTCCGGCTCGTCGACGGCGACGCGCCGGGGGCGGATCTCGTCGTGGTCGGGATCGACGAGGGGTTCACCTACGCGAAGCTGCGGACGGCCTGCGTGCTGATCCAGAGCGGGGCGGGCTTCGTGGCGACGAACTCCGACGTCACCTACCCGGCGCCCGGCGGGCTCGTCTGGCCGGGCGCCGGATCGCTCGTGGCGGCGATCGCCGCCGCGACCGGCCGGGAGGCGGAGGTCGTGGGCAAGCCGTTCGCCCCGTTGTTCGCGGCCGCCCTGCGCCGGGCGGGCGGCGAGCGGCCGCTCGTGGTGGGCGACCGGCTCGATACCGACATCGAGGGCGCGAACCGGCTCGGCTGGGATTCCCTGCTCGTGCTGAGCGGCGTCACCGGTGCCCGAGAACTGGACGGCTCCGACGTCCGCCCGACCCACGTCGCGCCGGACGTCTCCGCACTCCTCGCATGAGTTCTCGGGCGGCGGGGCTGAGAAGCCGTTCGTGACCACGGCCGGGGGCGGGGGAACGGGCGGCGGTATCCTGTTGCAGGCAAGCACGTACATCGACCCCGAGGAGACGATCATGGTCGTGAAAGAGGTTCGCAAGGCCGTCGGCGGTGCCACGGACAAGCTGACGGCGACCGGTGCGCAGGACCTTGCCAAGTCGCTGATGCAGGGCCAGGGCAAGGAGCAGGTGACGAAGGCCGCGCAGGAGATCCTGAAGTGGTCGACGCGGAACCGGGAGCGCCTCACCGAGTTCGTGCGCGCCGAGGTGAGCTCGCAGCTGAAGACGATGGGCGTCGCGACGCGCGACGAGCTCGACGCGCTGCGCAAGCGCGTCCGTGAGCTGGAGCGCGGGAGCGGCAAGACGGCCGCCAAGCGCAGCACCGCGAAGCGGAGCCCGGCCAAGAGCACCAAGACGGCCGGGACCGGACAGGCCTGAGATCGGTCGCCGTGGCGCGCCGCCGGCTCGACGCCGAGCTCGTGCGCCGCGGCCTCGCGACATCGCGGACGGAGGCGCAGGCCGCCGTCCGGGACGGACTGGTGTTCGTGGGGGGCAGGGCGGCGGGGAAGCCGTCGACCCTCGTCGACCCGGCGGAACCCGTGGAGCTGGTCGCGCCGGCTCGTCGCTTCGTGTCGCGCGGCGGCGAGAAGCTCGATGCCGCGTTGAACCGGTTCGAGGTGGCGGTCGAGGGCCGGCACGCGCTGGACGCCGGCGCGTCCACCGGAGGGTTCACCGACTGTCTGCTGCGACGCGGCGCCGCCCACGTCGCCGCCGTGGACGTCGGGTACGGACAGCTCGCGTGGTCGCTGCGGGGCGATCCTCGCGTGAGCGTGCTCGAGCGCACGAACGTCCGGGAGCTGCGGGCCGATTCGTTGCCGTTCGAGCCCGAGATCGTGGTCGCCGACCTGTCGTTCATCTCGCTCCGGCTCGTCGTCGGGACGCTCGCGGGGCTGGCGGCGGGGGAGGCGAACGCCGTGCTGCTCGTCAAGCCGCAGTTCGAGGCCGGCCGCGACGGGGTCGGGCCCGGCGGAGTCGTCCGCGAGCCCGAGCGCTGGGAGGGTGCGATCCGCGGCGTCGCCGAGGCCGCGCGGGTGGCGGGTCTGCGCCCCCTCGACGTGATGGCGTCTCCGGTCCGCGGACCGGCGGGCAACGTCGAGTTCCTGCTGCACGCGGTGAAGGCCTCCGTCGACGCTCCGTCCCCGGGCGCCGAGTTCGACGTGGGCGCCGCGGTCGCCGCGGGGCTCGAGATCGCGGGGCGCGCGTGAACGCGGTCGGGTTCGTCGTGCACCCCGGCCGAGAGGCCGCCGCCGCCGCGGCGGAGGCGCTCGAGGCGTGGCTCTCGGAACGGGGCATCGCGTCGCGGAGGCTGGACGGCGACCGATCGGCCGAGCCAACGACCGCCGAGCCCATCGACCTCGTGATCTCGGTGGGGGGCGACGGGACCTTCCTGCGCGCGGCGTTGATCGCGTCCCGTTCGGACGTCCCGGTGTTCGGGGTGAAGGTGGGACGCATGGGGTTCCTCACCGAGGCCGAGCCCGAACAGGCGTCCGCGGTGCTCGAGCAGGTGCTGAACGGGACCGCTCGGATCGAAGAGCGCCTCGCCGTGCTGGCCGAGGGCCCGTCCTTCTCGCCCCAGTGGGCCCTGAACGAGGTCTTCGTCGAGAAGCGCGCGCGACACCGGCTGCTCCGCCTGGCCGTCTTCGTCGATGACGCGTACGTGACGACGTTCTCGGCCGACGGCGTGATCTCGGCGAGCCCGACCGGGTCGACGGCGTATGCGTTCAGCGCCGGGGGACCGATCGTGTCGCCGTCGGCCGAGAGCATCGTCGTGACGCCGATCGCGGCGCACATGGTGTTCGATCGTTCGCTCGTCCTGGGGGCCGAGCAGCGCGTCCGTCTCGAGGTGGTAGGGGAGGAGCCAGGCCTGCTCTCGGCCGACGGGCGGGAGAGCATCGAGCTCGCGGTCGGGGCGCACGTCGAGATCGGCCGCGCGCCCACCCCCGCGAAGCTCGTCCGGCGTGAGGACGCCCCGCCATTCTTCGAGCTCGTTCGGGACAAGTTCGACCTCCCGGGTCAGGTCGGTGGGCCGGGCTAGGATCGGGCGGTGCTTCGCGAGCTGCACATCAGCGGCCTCGGCGTCATCGACGACCTGGATCTGGAGCTGCATCCGGGCCTCAACGTCCTCACGGGGGAGACCGGGACCGGCAAGACCCTGGTGACCGTAGGCCTGCAGCTCGCGCTGGGGCGCCGCGCCAACGCATCCCTCGTGCGGTCTGGCGCGGGCGCGGCTCGTGTCCAGGCGCGCTTCGTGGCGCCCGCCGATGCCGGCGAAGGCTGGGCGGAGGACGGCGAGGTGCTGCTCGCCCGGAACG
Organism: Actinomycetota bacterium; assembly: GCA_035250725.1. Lineage (GTDB taxonomy): Bacteria > Actinomycetota > UBA4738 > UBA4738 > HRBIN12 > DASSJM01. The sequence continues at coordinate 22,502 of DATFEU010000323.1, read as the reverse complement.
TGACGGTCGAGGGGCGGAGCACAGCCCGGATCGGCGGGCAGCTCGCGCCGGTCTCGGCGCTCACCCAGCTCGCAGGCGGGCTCGTGGAGTTCCACGGTCAGCACGACGGACAGCGCCTGCTGGAAGGGGGCGCGCAGACGGGGTTCCTCGACCGGTTCGCGGGTCCCGCGCACCTGGAGATCGTGGGGGCCTTCGGCCGCGAGCACCGCGACCTCCGCGCCGCCCGCGTCGCGCTGGCCGAGCTCGACGAGCGCGAACGCGATCGCGAGCGCGAGATGGACCTGCTCGCCTACCAGGTGCGAGAGATCGAGGGGGCGGCCCCGCGTCCGGGTGAGACCGCGGAGCTCGAGGTGGAAGAGGCGCGCCTCGCGCACGCCGAACGGCTGCTCGAACGCGCCTCGGCCGCCGAGCGCTCGCTGCTCGAGGACGGCGGGACGATCGATTCACTCGGCCGAGCGGCCGCGGAGCTCCGGTCCGCCGGCGAGGTCGACCGCGGCGCCGAGGAGCTCGCGGAACGGTCGATGCAGGTCTCGGCCGAGGCCGCCGAGCTCGCCCGCGAGGTGCGCGGGTACCGCGAGGGTCTGGAGCTCGATCCGGCGCGGCTGGCGCAGGTCCGCGAGCGCATCGCCTCGCTCGACGCACTCCAACGGAAGTACGGCGACGGCGAGGACGAGGTCGTTGCGTTCCTCGAGCGGTCCCGCGCGAGCCTGGAGGCGCTCGCGGGTGCCGGCGAGGAACGGGTCCGGCTGTCGCAGGACGTCCGCGGCCGTTCGGAGAAGGTGGCGGCACTCGCGCTCGCGGTCTCCGAAGGCCGGTCCCGCGCTGCGCCCCTGCTCTCGTCCGCGCTGGGACGCGAGCTCGCCGAGCTCGGGATGGAGGGGGCCTCGATCGACGTCGAGCTCGCGGCGACGAGCGAGCTCACGTCGGGCGGCGCCGAGCGCGTCGAGATGGTGTTCTCGGGCGGCCCGGGCCAGGCCCCGCTCCCGCTGGCCAAGGTCGCCTCCGGCGGGGAGCTCTCGCGCGCGATGCTCGCCTGCCGGAGCGTGCTCCTCGACCTCGACGACGTGCCGACGCTGATCTTCGACGAGGTGGACGCGGGGATCGGTGGCCGGGCCGGCGTGGCGGTCGGGCGGAGGCTCGCGCGACTGGCCGAGCGGCGGCAGGTGATCGTCGTCACGCACCTGCCGCAGATCGCGTCGTTCGCCGACCGGCACGTCCGGGTCCGCAAGGGCGACGGGACCGCGAGCGTCGAGGTGCTCGACGACGAGGCCCGCGTCGCGGAGCTCTCGCGGATGCTCGCGGGCCTGCCCGAGAGCGAATCGGCCGCGGCCCACGCCGAAGAGCTGCTCGCAGAGGCCGGGCGCGCGAAGGCTGCCGGCGCTTCCTGAGCGGCCCGCTCCGGGGCCCGTCGGCTACCCTTGGCCCGGAGGCCGGCTCGCGGAGCCGAGCGGGTCAGCGGCCACGGAGGTCATCCCACGTCCGGAACGAGGTCGAGGAGCCTGCTCAGGCGGCCCCTTCGACGGCAGAGGTCCCAGGGCGGTCTCGCCCGGGTCGACCGCCGCACGAAGCGGTTGGTCCTGCGACTGCGGCCGGGGGAGATCGCCGTGATCGATCACGAGGACCTCGATCGCGTCTCGGCCGAATCGCTGATCGAGGCCGGGGTCGGCGGGGTGGTGAACGGCGCGAGGTCGATCAGCGGCCGCTATCCGAACCTCGGCCCGCTCCGGCTCGTCGAGGCCGGCATCCCGCTCGTCGACTCGGTGGGGCAGCTCGTGCTGCGCAAGGTCCGAGACGGAGAGGAGCTCCGGCTCGACGGCGACCGCGTCTACGCGGGCGAACGCCTCGTGGGCGTGGGGATCCGTCAGAGCGAGGCCACCGTGCGGGAGGCGATGGCCGAGGCGCAGCTGCGGCTGGGGGAGCGCTTCGAGTCGTTCGCACGCAACACCGTCGACTTCATGCAGCGCGAGCGCGACCTGTTGTTCGGCGGCTCCGGTCTCCCCGAGCTGGACCTCGACGTCGCCGGCCGCCCGGTCCTCGTCGTCGTTCGCGGCTACAACTACAAGGAGGACCTCGCCGTCCTGCGTCCGTACATCCGCGACGTGCGGCCCGTGCTCCTCGGCGTGGACGGGGGGGCCGATGCGCTGCTCGAGGCCGGGTACCGGCCCCACCTGATCCTCGGCGACATGGACAGCGTGTCCGATGCCGCGCTGGCGCTCGGCCGGACACCGTCACGTCGGTGGATCCGCCGCAGGCACCCCACCGAGCTCGTCCTGCATGCCTACGAGGACGGCCGGGCGCCCGGACGCGCGCGGCTGCTCGCGCTCGGCGTGCCCTTCCGCGTCGTCGAGGCCGCCGGGACGAGCGAGGACGTGGCCTTCCTCCTCGCCCACGAAAAGGGCGCCGAGACGATCGTCTCGGTCGGGAGCCACGGGAACCTGCGCGAGTTCCTCGACAAGGGGCGCGATGGCATGTCGAGCACGTTCCTCGTCCGGCTCCGGGTCGGCGAGATCCTGATGGACGCGAAGGGCGTCTCGCGCGTCTACTCCCCGAGGATCCGCACGCGCGAAAGCGTCCTGCTCGTCGCGGCGGCGATCGCGGCGATGGCGGCGGTCGTCGCCGTCTCGCCTCCCCTCCGTCTGTACGTGCTCCAGCTCTTCGAGCAGTTCCGCCAGTGGCTGTTCGACCTGAAGGAACTCCTGTGATCTCGCTCCGGTACCACGTCGTCACGATCGTGGCCGTCTTCCTCGCCCTCGCGGTCGGCCTGCTGGCGGGGAGCGCGTTCGTCGAACCCGGACTCGTCGACCAGCTCCGCGATCAGACCAACGACCTGCGCGGCGAGATCCGCGACCGCGAGGACGAGCTCACCGAGGCCAGGACCGAGCTCGAGGCGCTCGCCGGCTTCGTCGAGGCCGTCGCGCCTCCCCTCACCCAGGGACGGCTCGCGGGGACGCCGGTCGTCGTCGTCACCCAGACCGGGGTCGAGGACGCGGTGCTGGCGCAGACGCAGGCGGCCCTCGCGAACGCCGGCGCGGACGTCGTGACGATCGTCTCGGCCACCGACCAGATCGTGTCCGAGGACCCCGGCACCCAGGAGGAGCTGGCGATCTTGCTCGGCGAGCCGACCGCGCCCGCCGAGGAGCTTCCGACGCTCACCGCACAGGCCCTGGCCGAACGGCTCTCGGCGCCGCGGAGCCCCCTCGCCGAACAGGACCTGCTCGCGAGCCTGCTGTCTGCCGGGTTCCTCGCGCCGGTCGACGGCGGGCCTTCCGAGGCGACGCTGGAGGAGATCGGGGCCACGGGCCAGGTGGTCGTCGTCCTGTCGGGCGGTCGCGGCGACGGTGAGCCGGTGCTGCCGCCCGAGGCCTTCGCGGTCCCGCTCGTCGAGTCGCTCTCCGTGCTCGATGTCCCGGTCGCCGCGGGCGAATCACTCCTGTCCGACTACGACTTCGTCCCGCTCGTGCGCGCGAACGGCACCGACGGCACCGTCACCGTCGACGTTCTCGACCGGACGATCGGCGGCACCGCGCTCGTGCTCGGCGTCGTGGAGCTGCTCGCGACGGGGACCGGGGGGGACTACGGCGTGAAGGATGGAGCGGAGCCGCTCCCGCCCGTTCCGTGAGCCCCCGACTCGTCGCGCTCGTCGCCGCCCGCGACGAGGAGCGCCGCATCGGGCCGTGCGTGTCCGCGATCCGAGGGTTCGCGACCCAGGTCGTCGTGGTGGACGACGCATCCACGGACGCGACCTCGGGGGAGGCGAGGGCCGCCGGCGCCACCGTGCTCCGCGTCGATCGCCGGCGCGGGAAGGGCGGCGCGCTCGAGGGGGCGCTCGACCGGGTCGGCCCCGCCGATCTCTGGCTGCTTGCGGACGGTGACCTCGGCGAGACGGCGAGCGGTCTCGAGTCGCTCGTTCGCGTCGTGGAAGTCGGCGAGGCGGACATCGCGATCGCGGCATTCGCGCCGGCGCGGGCGGGGGGCTTCGGCCTCGTCAAGGGGGCAGCGGCCCACGCGATCCGCGTGCAGTGTGGGTTCCGGGCGACGGAGCCGCTGTCCGGCCAGCGAGCGCTGACCGCCCGCGCGATGGACGCGATCCGTCCGCTCGCGCCGGGGTTCGGGGTCGAGACCGCGATGACGATCGACGCCGTCCGTGCCGGGCTGCGGGTCGTCGAGGTGCCGATCGACGGTCTCGACCATCGCCCCACCTATCGCGACGCCCCGGGCTTCACGCATCGGGCCCGGCAGGGCTGGGACATCGCGAGGGCCGTCTGGCCGCGCCTGTTCGAGTGAGGAGCTTTCGGTGAGGTGGGGCCGGCTCCTCGTCGAGAACCACCGCGGAGTCCCGGTGCCGAAGGTGCTCGGCATCGTCCTGGCGCTCGATGCCATCGTCTGGTCGGTCGTCTACGCGTCGGTCCGCGAGGTGGGCGCGGCCGGATGGGGGGCACTGGGGGGCTCGCTGCTGGTCTTCGCCGCCGGGCTCGTCGACGACCTGGCCCCGGTCGGCCCGCGCGGGCTCCGCGCGCACCTGCGCTCGCTCGCGGCCGGGCGGGTGACGACGGGCATCGTGAAGCTGGTCGTGATCGCCGGTTCGGCGGCGGTGGTCGTTGCGCTCCAGCCGGACCGCCGCGGCTACGCGCTCGTGTGCGGCGTCGTGCTCCTCGCGGCCTGCGCGAACGTCTGGAACGGCCTCGACGTCGTGCCTGGCCGGGCGCTGAAGCCCTTCCTCCTCCCGGCGATCGCGTTCCTCGTGTGGGGCGAGGTCCCCAACGCTCCGCTGATCCCCGGCCTGCTCGTGGGGGCGGTGGTCGTGCTCCCGTTCGAGCTGCGCGAGTTCGCGATGCTCGGGGACGGGGGCGCCAACCTGCTCGGGTTCTGCGCCGGCCTCGCCCTGTACGACATGCTGTCCGATCCGTGGGTCGCGCTCGCCGCGGCGATCGCCGTCGCGCTCAACGTCCTCGCGGACACCGTGTCGTTCAGTCGCGTGATCGAGGGCGCGGTGGCGCTTCGGTGGATCGACGCGCTCGGGCGTCGAACCTGATCCGGCTTTTCTCCCGCCGAACGGGTCGCCGCGTCACCCCGCTCTGCTACGATGCCATCCCGAGGTGCAAAAAGAGCCGAAGTACGTCTTCGTGACCGGCGGGGTCGCCTCGGGACTCGGCAAGGGGATCACCACCGCCTCGCTCGGCCGTCTCTTCCGTTCCCGCGGACTCCGCGTGGCCCTCCAGAAGCTCGATCCTTACGTCAACGTCGACCCGGGGACGATGAACCCGTTCGAGCACGGCGAGGTGTTCGTGCTCGACGACGGCGCCGAGACCGACCTCGACCTCGGCCACTACGAGCGCTTCACCGACGAGAACCTGCATCGCGGATCGAACCTCACGACCGGCGCCGTCTACAGCGCGGTGATCTCGAAGGAGCGACGCGGCGACTATCTCGGTAAGACGGTCCAGGTGATCCCGCACGTCACGGACGAGATCAAGGAGCGGATCCGCAACCACGCCGCCGCCGAGAACGCGGACCTCGTGATCGTCGAGGTGGGGGGCACGGTGGGTGACATCGAGTCGCTGCCGTTCCTCGAGGCGATCCGGCAACTGCGCAACGAGGTCGGCCGCGACCGGTGTGCGTTCGTGCACGTGAGCCTCATGCCGTTCATCGGTCCGTCCGGGGAGCTCAAGACGAAGCCGACCCAGCACTCGGTGAAGGAGCTCCGCTCGATCGGGATCCAGCCGGACGCCATCGTCTGCCGCTCGGACCGGCCGATCGGACGCCACCTGAAGGAGAAGGTCAGCCTCCTGTGCGACGTTCCGATCAGCGGCGTGATCTCTGCGCAGGACGCTGATTCGATCTACCGGGTGCCGCTGATCCTCTCCAAGGAGGGGCTCGACCGGGAGCTCGCGCACCACCTCCGGATCGACGCCGAACCCGACATGTCCGAGTGGCACGCGCTCGTCGAACGGATCGACGCGGCCACCGACCCGGTGCGGGTCGCGATCGTCGGCAAGTACGTGAACCTCCGGGATGCGTACCTCTCGGTGATCGAGGCGCTGAAGCACGGCGGGTTCCACCACGGCGTCGACGTCCAGATCGAGTGGGTCTCCTCCGATGACGTCGACGAGGGCGACGCCGCGGGGTTCTTGCAGGGCGTCCACGGGATCGTCGTGCCGGGCGGGTTCGGCTGGCGCGGCGTCGAGGGCAAGCTCGAGGTCGTCGGGTACGCGCGTGAGCGGGGGGTCCCGTTCCTCGGCCTGTGCCTCGGTCTGCAGTGCGCCGTGGTCGAGTTCGCCCGCAGCGTGTGCGGCCTCGAGGGAGCGAACTCGTCGGAGTTCGACCCGGCGACGGCGCATCCCGTGATCGACCTGCTCCCGGAGCAGAAGGACGTGACCGACCTCGGCGGCTCGATGCGTCTCGGCGCCCAGCCGTGCCACGTCGTCCCGGGGACTCGGGCCGAGGCGGTGTACGGGGAGGCCGTCGTCTACGAACGCCACCGACATCGGTACGAGGTCAACCCCGCCTACCACGAGGCCCTGTCGGGCAAGGGGCTGGTCTTCTCCGGGATGAGCCCCGACGGGCGGCTGGTCGAGATCATCGAACTCGAGGGACACCCGTTCTTCATGGCGGGACAGTTCCACCCCGAGCTCCGATCGCGCCCGACCCGGCCGCACCCACTGTTCCGCGATTTCGTGGGCGCCGCGAAGACGCTCGCCCACCAGGCCCCGGAGCGCACGGTCGTCCTTCCCGGCTAGGCTGGATCAGCGCGGGTGCCGCGTCGCCGCCCCCGGATCGCCGCAAGGATCTCCGAGCCTTGACGACACCGCAGACCAGGTACGCGAAGAGCGGCGATATCAACATCGCCTACCAGGTCGTCGGTGAGGGTCCGTTCGACCTCGTGTACGTGCCCGGATTCGTGTCGAACATCGACATCATGTGGGAGGAGCCGGGGCTCGCGGCCCTGCTCGAACGTCTCGCGTCGTTCTCGAGGCTGATCCTGTTCGACAAGCGGGGGACCGGCCTGTCCGACCCGGTCCCGCTGGATGCGCTGCCGGGGCTCGAACAGCGGATGGACGACGTTCGAGCGGTGATGGACGCGGTCGGCTCGGAGCAGGCGGCGCTGCTCGGCCACTCCGAGGGCGGCAACATGAGCGTGCTCTTCTCGGCGACGTATCCGCAACGCACGAGGGCGCTGGTCTTGGTGGGGTGCTACGCGAAACGCATCCGCTCTGACGACTATCCGTGGGCCCCGACCCACGACGAACGGATGCGCGACATCGAGGTGACGGAGCAGACCTGGGGATCGCCCGATCGCATCCGCGATCTGGCGCCGAGCAAGGTCGGAGACGAGGCGTTCCAACGATGGGTCGGCCGGTACTGGCGTCAGTCGGCGAGCCCGCGCGCCGCCGGCGCGCTGCTGAGGATGAACTCGATGATCGACGTTCGTTCGGTGCTGCCTTCGATCCAGGTGCCAACCCTGCTCCTGTACAGGATCGAAGACGCCGACGTGAAGATCGGCGAGGGACGCTACATCGCCTCGCGGATCCCGGGCTCGAAGCTGGTCGAGCTCGACGGAGCCGACCACTTCATGTGGATCGGCGATGTCGAAGCCCTCCTCGACGAGGTGGAGGAGTTCCTCACCGGGGTTCGCCGGGGCCCGGACCCTCATCGCGTGCTCGCGACCGTCTTGTTCACGGACGTCGTCGGTTCGACGGAGACGGCGATGCGCCTGGGGGATCGGGCGTGGCGATCCCTCCTGGATCGGCACCACGAGGTCGTTCGGCGCGAGCTCGAGCGATGGCGAGGCCGGGAGGTCGACACGGCGGGGGACGGCTTCCTCGCGACATTCGACGGCCCGGCACGGGCGATCCGATGCGCGGTCTCGGCCACCAGGGGCGTGAGCGAACTCGGCCTGCGGATCCGCGCCGGGGTCCACACCGGCGAGGTCGAACTCGTCGGGAACGACGTGCGTGGGATCGCGGTTCACATCGGCTCCAGGGTTTCGGCCCTCGCCGAGGCGAACGAGGTCCTGGTCTCCCGCACCGTCGCGGATCTGGTGTCAGGCTCGGGGATCGGGCTGGTCGAGCGTGGAGAGCACGAGCTGAAAGGTATCCCCGGCCGATGGCAGGTCTTCGCGGTGGAGCGAGCCTGATGGCGACGGTCCGCCGGGCCCGGGGCGACGGACCTGTCGGGTAGGCTGGCGGCCTACCGGCGGGGGGGTGTGCGCGTGATCGTCGGGATCCCGAAAGAGATCAAGGACCACGAGCATCGGGTCGCCGCCACCCCCGAGGGTGTCCGCGAGCTGACCCGGGCCGGCCATCGCGTGCTCGTCGAGGAAGGCGCCGGCGACGGGTCCTCCTTGTTCTCCGAGCGGTACAAGCGTGCAGGGGCAGAGCTCGTGGCCGACGCGTCCGAGGTGTGGCGCCAGTCGGACATGATCCTCAAGGTCAAGGAGCCGATCGCCTCGGAGTTCGAGCACCTGCGCGAGGGGCAGGTGCTGTTCACGTACCTGCACCTGGCCGCCGGCCGCGAGCTCACGCAGGCGCTCATCGAGCGAGGCGTCCTCGCGGTCGCCTACGAGACCGTCCAGGACGAGCAGGGTCGGCTGCCGCTGCTCGCGCCCATGAGCGAGATCGCCGGCCGCATGGCGCCGCACGTGGGGGCGCGCCTGCAGGAGAAGGAGAACGGCGGCCGAGGGGTGCTGCTGGGGGGCGTCTCGGGCGTCCGGCCGGCCAAGGTGGTGGTGCTCGGGGCCGGGATGGCCGGCGCGAATGCCGCCTGGATCGCCGCGGGGATGGAGGCCGAGGTGGTCGTGGTCGACAACAACCTCGACCGGCTCCGCTACATCGACCAGATCCACAAGGGGCGGATCATCACGCTGATGTCGGATCAGCTCACGCTCGAGCAACGCGTGGCCGAGGCCGACGTCCTGATCGGCACCGTCCTGGTCCCGGGAGCGAAGGCACCCAAGCTCGTGACCGAGGACATGGTCGCCTCGATGCGGCCGGGTTCCGTGATCATCGACATCTCGATCGACCAGGGCGGGTGCGTCGAGACGGCGAGGATGACGACGCACTCCGATCCCACCTACGTCGTGCACGATGTCGTGCACTACTGCGTGGGGAACATGCCCGGCGCGGTGCCGAACACCTCCACGTACGCGCTCACGAACGTCACGCTGCCGTACGCGCTCGAGATCGCGAACGAGGGGCTCGCGGCCGCGGTCCGAAACGATCCGGCGCTCGCCCTCGGCGTGAACGTCGCGGCCGGCGCGATCGCGAACGAGGGGGTCGCCGAGGCGCACGGACTGCCGTTCACGCGGCTCGCCGAGGTCGCCGAGCGGCTCGGCTGATCGAACGCGGATGCGCGATGCCCTGGCCAGACAGATCCAGCGTTTCCTCGACCACCTGACGGTCGAGCGTGGACTGTCGCCCCACACCGTCGCGGCGTACCGGCGCGATCTGGACCGGTACGCGGCGTTCCTGCGCGAGCGCGGGATCACGGACGGCCGCCGGGTTGACGAACGCGCGGTGGCGGCGCACGTCGCGACGGTGTCGGCCTCGACCCACGGTGACGGAAAGCCGTACCGCGCGACCTCGGTCGTCCGGGCGCTGTCGTCGGTCCGCGCGTTCCATCGCTTCCTCGTGCGTGAGGGCGCGATGCGCAACGACCCGACCGCCCCGGTCGTGCGTCCGAAGCTCCCGCGGTCGCTCCCCAAGCCGCTCTCGGTCGACGACGTCGCCCGGGTGCTGGCCGCGCCCGACGGCACGGCGAAAGGCCTTCGCGACCGGGCCGTGCTCGAGACCCTGTACGGGGCCGGGCTCCGGATCTCCGAACTCGTGGGCCTCGACGTCGACGACGTGGATCTCGAGGACGGCAGCGTCCGGGTGCTCGGCAAGGGGGGGAAGGAACGGGACGTGCCCCTCGGGAGCTTCGCGCGCGACGCGATCTCGGCCTACCTCACCCGGGTGCGGCCGCAGTTCGCCACGTCGCGGTCGCGGTCCGCGCTCTTCCTCAACCAGCGAGGCGGGCGGCTCACGCGCCAGGGATGCGCAGGGATCCTGGCCGGCTACGCGGAGCGCGCCGGCGTCCGCAAGCGGATCAGTCCGCACACCTTCCGTCACTCGTTCGCGACCCATCTCCTCGAGGGCGGGGCCGACATCCGCGTCGTCCAGGAGCTCCTCGGACACGCGAGCGTGGCGACCACCCAGGTCTATACGCTGGTGACGAAGGAGCACCTGCGGGAGGTCTACTTCACGTCCCACCCGCGTGCCCGCGCCGGGAGGAGGGTCACCGCATGATCAAGGCGACGAAGCTCGCCGAGCTGCGCGAGGCGCTCGAGGAGCAGCGAGAGAACCTGCGCAAGGAGATCGTCGAGCAGGGGGGTGCCCCCGACTCGGACGATGCGGCGATCGACGTCGAGCGAGGGTTCGCGGACAGCGCGCATTCGACGGCCGAACGGGCGCGGCTGCTGTCGGTGATGAAGGCGCTCCGCTCGAACCTGCGGTGGGTCGAGCGCGCGATCACGAAGATGGATCTCGGGACCTACGGCGTCTGCGAGCGCTGCGGCAACTCGATCTCGGTCGAGCGGCTGGACGCCCTGCCGTGGGCGATCCTGTGCATCGACTGCGCGCGGCTCGGCGAGGGCCGCTAGGTGGTGGGACCGAGATCGACGAAGCGCAGGGTCCCGCGGGTCCTCCTCCTCGTCTGCGATTCGTTCGGCGTCGGCGACGCACCCGACGCGGAAGCGTACGGCGACGCCGGCTCGGACACCCTCGGCAACACGGCCGCCGCGGTCGGGGGCATCCACGCGCCCAATCTCGGCGCCCTGGGGCTCGGGATGCTCACGACGATCCAGGGAGTCCCGCCGCACGCCGAGCCGGGGTCGGCGCATGGGCGCTGCACGGAGCGCTCGGCGGGCAAGGACACGACCACCGGCCACTGGGAGATGGCAGGCATCGTGCTCGACGAGGCGTTCCCCCTGTATCCGGAGGGCTTCCCGTCCGAGATCATCGAGCCGTTCGAGGCCGGGATCGGCCGCGAGGTGCTCGGCAACGTCCCGGCATCGGGGACCGAGATCATCGCCGAGCTCGGCAAGGAGCACCTCGGAACCGGCAGGCCGATCGTGTACACGAGCGGCGACTCCGTGTTCCAGATCGCGACGCACGTCGGAGTCGTGCCGCTGCAGACGCTGTACGAGTGGTGCCGGTCGGCCCGGCGACTGCTGACGGGCAAGCACAACGTCGGCCGCGTGATCGCGCGGCCGTTCGACGGCGAGCCAGGCGCGTTCGTCCGCCGGCCAGAGCGGCGCGACTTCTCGGTCCCGCCCCCCGGACCTACGCTCCTCGACCGATGCCAGGAGCACGGCGTCGCCGTGTACGGCGTCGGGAAGATCCAGGACATCTTCGCGCAGCAGGGACTCACTGAGGCCCGGTACTCGGACGCGAACGACCACGGGATCGACCTCACGGTCGACTACCTCCGCCGTCCCGGCCCCGCGTTGGTGTTCAGCAACCTCGTGGACTTCGACAGCAAGTACGGCCACCGCAATGATCCCGAAGGCTACGCCCATGCGGTCGAGGAGCTCGACGTTCGGATCCCGGAGCTCGTGCATGCGCTCGAAGGCGGCGTGATGTTCCTGACCGGCGACCACGGCTGCGACCCGACGACCCCGCCGACCGACCACTCGCGCGAGCGCGCGCCGTTGCTCGCGGCCGGTCTCGACGGGGGCCCGTACGACGTCGGAGCCCGGGCCACGTTCGCCGACATCGGGGCGACGGCCGCCGACCTGCTCGGCGTCCCGTGGGATCTGCAGGGCGCGAGCTTCGCGGCCGAGGTCGGCCGGTGAGCCACCTCGATCCCCGCGACGTGATCGCGGCCAAGCGCGACGGCCGCCGGCTCGATCCCGAGGAGCTCCGCTGGTTCGTGCTCGAACACGCCCGGGGCGACGTCCCGGACTACCAGGCCGCGGCCTTCCTGATGGCGGCGTTCGTCAACGGCCTCGACGAGTCCGAGACGCTCGCGCTCACCCGCGCGATGGTCGAGTCCGGGGACACGCTGCCGCTCCAGGGGATCTCCCGGCCGAAGGTCGACAAGCATTCGACGGGCGGCGTCGCCGACGGTGTGACGCTGGTGTTCGCGCCGCTCGCGGCCTCACTCGGCCTGGCGGTCGCGAAGCTCTCGGGGCGGGGGCTCGGGCACACCGGCGGGACGCTCGACAAGCTCGAGTCGATCCCCGGCCTGCGCACGGACCTCGAGCCCGACGCGTTCGAGCGGCAGGTCGAGGAGGTGGGATGCGCGGTCGCGGCACAGACCTCGAACCTCGTCCCGGCGGACGGCGCCCTCTACGCGCTCCGCGACGCGACCGCGACGGTGTCCTCGATCCCGCTGATCGCGGCGAGCGTGATGTCGAAGAAGCTCGCCGTCGGGACCGACCTCGTGCTGCTCGACGTGAAGGCCGGCAGCGGAGCGTTCATGAAGACGCCGGAAGACGCCCAGGCGTTGGCCTCCGCGTGCGCGACGCTCGCGCGCGACTGGGGGCGCCCGACGCGAGCGGCGGTGACCGACATGTCGCAGCCGCTCGGCGACGCGATCGGCAACGGGCTGGACGTCCTCGAGTCCGTACGCGTGTTGCGCGGCGAGCAGCACGGGCGGCTGCGCGACGCGACGGTGATGTTCGCGGGCGAGGCGGTCTCGAGGCTCTCGGGGGCGGCGATGGGGGAGGGGAGGGCGCAGGCCGCGGGCGCGATCGACGGCGGCGACGCGCTCGAGGCCTTCCGCCGGATGGTCGAGTCCCAAGGCGGGGACCCGCGGGTCGTCGACGATCCCGAGGGCGTGCTGCCCGCAGCCCCGGTCCGCCGCCCGATCGAGGCCGCCCTGTCCGGCACGCTCGTGAGCGTCGAGGCGGAGTCGCTCGGGCGCGCGAGCGCGGATCTGGGGGCGGGACGCAGGAAGAAGGGCGACCCGATCGATCCCGCGGTCGGGATCGTCTTCCACCCCAAGGTGGGCGACCGGGTCGAGGCCGGTCAGGCGTTGGGCGAGATCCACGCTCGGACCGACGCCGACGCGGACGCGTGCCTGTCGAGGATCCACACGGCATTGACGTTCGCGGATCACGAGGTCGAAGCCCCGCCGCTCGTCTACGGCTGGTACGGATGAGCGCCGAGAGCCTGCGGTTCGCGGCGTACCTCGGTGTGTCGCTTGCCGTGGCACTCGTGGTGCACGAGTACGCGCACGCGTTCGTCGCGACGAGGCTCGGGGACCCGAACCCGAAACGGTGGGGCCGCCTCACCCTGAACCCGAAGCCGCTGATCGATCCGTTCGGATCCCTCATCCTGCCCGCGCTTGCCCTGATCCTGGTCGCCGCTCGGGGCGCGGTATTGCTCCCCGTCTTCGCGTACGCGAAGCCCATGCCGCTCGACCCGACGGCGCTGCGCAACCCCAAGCGCGATCAGCTCTGGGTCGCCGCGGCCGGCTTGATCGCGAACCTGCTCCTCGCGATCCCCGCCGGCCTGCTCCTTCGTGCTGGGGCGTCCGGGGAGGTGGGCCGGTTCGCCATCTCGTGGGTCGTCGTCAACGCGTTCATGTTCGGCCTCCAGCTCATGCCGATCCCGGGTCTGGACGGCGCGAAGCTCCTCGCGCCGTTCCTCCCGCCGAGACCGCGCGAGGTGTTCGTGAATCTCGAGCAGTATCTCGTCCTGTTCATCCTCGTGATCTTCTTCCTCCTGTCGGGGCCGCTGCTCCCGATCGTCAACGCCTTCGGGAACATCGCCTGCAACCTGGCGGCGGGCACCGACTGTCTCTGAGGCCCGCTCCCGGGTCGAGCCGCCGCCCGGCGCTATGATCGCCGCATCGTGAGCGACGCCGCGACCGACACGGGTGGGCAGGTCCGGATCTTCTCGGGGATCCAGCCGACGGGAGCCAAGCACCTCGGCAACCTCATCGGGGCGGTCCGCCAGTACGTCGAGGGGCAGGACCGCGGGCAGAGCATCTACTGCCTCGTGGACCTGCATGCGCTCACCGTCGACCACGACCCGACGGGCCTTCGCCGCCAGGTCCGCGACACCGTCGCGATCCTGATCGCCGCGGGGCTCGACCCGTCGCGATGCATCCTGTTCCGCCAGAGCGACGTGTGGGAGCACCCGTACCTGTGCTGGCTACTCGCGAACGCCACCTCGTTCGGCGAGCTCCGCCGGATGCACCAGTTCAAGGAGAAGTCCGAGCAGCAGAAGGAGTTCGTCTCCTCGGGGCTCTTCTTCTATCCGGTCCTGCAGGCGGCGGACATCCTGGCGTACCAGACGGACGAGGTCCCGGTGGGCGAGGACCAGAAGCAGCACATCGAGCTCGCGCGCACGGTGGCCGAACGCTTCAACTCCCGGTTCGGGGAGGTGTTCACGCTGCCGCGACATCGGATCCCCGACGTGGGAGCGCGGATCCTCGATCTCCAGGATCCGGACAAGAAGATGTCGACCACCGGCGGGTCCGAGCAGGGCACCGTGTACATCCTCGATCCGCCCGAGGCGGTCGCGAAGAAGTTCAAGTCGGCCGTCACGGATTCGGGCCGTGAGGTCCGGCGTGCGCCCGACAAGCGCGGCGTCTCGAACCTGATCGAGGTCATGGCGGTGGCACGCGGCATGACGCCCGAGGCCGTCGAGGCCGAGTACGCGGACGGGTCCGGCTACGCGCGGTTCAAGGAGGAGGTCGGCGCGGCGGTCGCCGCCTACCTCGGGCCGATCCGGGAGCGGTACGAGGAGATCAGGCCCGACGGGTCGCAGCTGGAATCGGTCCTGCGCGACGGCGCCGCGAAGGCCCGGGCGATCGCGTCGAAGACGGTCGAGACGGCCGCCGACCGGATGGGCCTCGGGCCGGGATCGGGGACGCGGTGACGCCGCCGGCGGGGCGGGGGGCCGACGAGCGCTCGGACGAGGGCGATGCGGGGTTCGCCGTCGAGCTCCCGATCTTCAACGGCCCGTTCAACGTCCTCGCCGACCTGATCCTGGACCAGAAGGTGGACGTCTGCGACGTTCCGATCGCGACCGTGACGGACCGGTTCATCGCGTACGGCAGGCAGACCGAGGAGTGGTCGCTCGAGGAGGCGACGTGGTTCCTCGCGGTCTGCACGATCCTGCTCGAGCTCAAGGTCGGCCGCCTGATGCCGCGCCACGAGGTCGTGGACGAGGAGGACCTGCTCGGCGTGTCGCCGGACCTCGTCTACGCGCGCTCGATCGAGCTGGCGGCGTTCCGGATCGCCGCCGCCGAGCTCGGCCGCATGGTGGAAGAGGAGTCGCACCGGTTCCCGCGTGAGGCGGGTCCGCCGCCCGAGCTCGCGCACCTATACCCCGACGTCCTCGAGACCGTGCAGCCCGAGGACGTCGCGCGCATCGCCGCCGCGATCCTCCGCCCGCCCGCGCTGCTCGACCTGTCCCACGTCACGCCGATCCGTTACACGATGGCCGAGGCGGTCGAGGCCGTGCGGGGCCATCTCGGCCGGCTCGGCCATGCGAGCTTCCGCGATCTCGTCGCCGACTGCGACGAACGGATCCAGATCGTCGTGCGGTTCCTCGCGCTGCTCGAGCTCTATCGCGAGGGCAAGGTAGATCTCGCGCAGGCCGAGACGTTCGGGGAGATCGACGTGCGATGGGAAGGGGAGGCCGCGTGAGCTCGTTTCGGAGGGCCATCCCATGAGCTCGGCCCGCGAGCTCGAGGCGCTGCTGTTCGTATCCGACGAGCCGGTGGGCTCGGTCGCCCTCGCACAGGCGCTCGGAGCGTCGCGCCAGGAGGTCGATCGGTGGTGCGAGGAGCTCGCGAACGGGTACGAGGAACGCGGCGCCGGGATCACGCTCCGGAACGTCGCCGGCGGCTGGCGGCTCACGACCCATCCCGACGCGGCCGAGGCCGTCGAACGGTACGTGCTCGCCTCGCGGCACACGCGCCTGACGAAGGCGGCGCTCGAGACGCTCGCGATCGTTGCGTACAAGCAGCCCGTGACGCGGCACCAGATCTCGAGTGTGCGCGGGGTGAACTCGGACGGCGTGCTCCGGGCCCTCGTCGACCGTGGGTTCGTCGCCGAGGTCGGGCGTGAGGAGGGTCCGGGGCGGCCGGTCCTCTACGGCACGACGCCGGAGTTCCTCGAGCGCCTCGGGCTGCCCTCGCTCTCGGACCTCCCCTCGCTCGCGCCGCTGCTCTCGCGAAGCGCCGAGGACGCGCCGGCGGAAGACTGACGCGCGGTGCCGGTCGAGCGGCTGCAGCGCTCCCTAGCCAGGGCGGGGCTCGGCTCTCGTCGGTCGTCCGAGGACCTGATCTCGGGCGGGCGGGTCCAGGTCAACGGGAAGACGGCGACGCTCGGCGACCGGGTCGATCCCGCAAGCGACGAGGTCCGCGTCGACGGCCGGCGGATCAGCGTGGACCCTGGCCTTCGCTATCTCGCCCTGAACAAGCCGCGCGGGGTGACGACCACGATGAAGGATCCACACGCCGCCCGCGACCTCACACGGCTCATCCCGTCGGGGCCCCGGGTGTTCCCGGTCGGCCGACTCGACCGGGACACCGAGGGCCTCCTGCTGCTCATGAACGACGGCGACCTGGCGCACCGGCTGACCCATCCGCGCTACGGCGTCGAGAAGGAGTACCTGGCGGAGGTGGACGGCGCCCCGTCCAATCGTCGCCTCTCCCGGCTGCGGCGCGGGGTCGAACTGTCCGACGGTGTGGCTCGCGCGGTGGAGGTTCGGCCAGCGGGGGGATCGCGCGGGCGCGCCGGCCTGCGTCTGGTGATGGTGGAGGGACGCAAGCGCGAGGTCCGCCGGATGCTGGAGGCGGTGGAACTGCCCGTTCGCCGGCTCGTCCGGGTGCGCGTGGGGCCGATCCGGCTCGGGCAGCTGAAGCCCGGGGAGGTCCGGGACCTCGAGCCGGACGACGTCCGCGCGCTCTACCGCGCCGCCGGGCTCTAGCCGTATAGCCTTTCGCCGGGATGACGGTTCGGGCGGTGCGCGGCGCGATCCGCGTGAGCGAGGACACGGCCGGGTCCGTGCTGGGATCCACCGAGCGACTGCTCGAGGCGATCTTGCAGCGCAACGAGATCGGGCACGACGACCTCGTGAGCGCGTTCTTCACGGTCACGGAGGACCTGCGCTCGGCGTTCCCGGCCGAGGCGGCGCGCCGGATGGGTCTCGGACGCCTCCCGCTGCTGTGCGCGCTGGAGATCCCCGTCGAGGGCTCGATGACGCGGGTCGTCCGCGTCCTCGTGCACTTCCACACCGAGCGGGCTCCCCAGGACGTCGTGCACGTGTATCTGGACGGCGCGGAGACGCTGCGCGATGACCTCGGCTGACCGGGTCGCCGTCGTCGGCACCGGGTTGATCGGGACCTCGATCGCGATGGCCGCCGCGCGAGTCGGCGACGTCGTCCGCGGGTTCGACACCGACGCGGACGCGCTCGCGGTCGCGGCCGAGCGCAGCGGCCTGGCGCCGGCTCCTTCGCTCACGGAGTGCGTCGCGGGGGCGACCGTCGTCGTGGTGAGCACCCCGATCCCCTCCGTGCCGGGCGTAGTCGGCGAGACGCTTCGACTCGCGCCGGAGCCGGTCGTGACCGACGTCGCCAGCGTGAAATCGCATGTAATGTCCGAGGTCCGCCGGGCGGCCGGCTCCGACGACCTGTCCCGGTACGTCGGCGGTCACCCGATGGGCGGGTCGGAACGCTCGGGGCCCGACCACGCCTCGGCCTCCGTCCTCGACGGCATCGTCTGGGCGCTCGACGCGCGGGCAGAGCCGAAGGCGCTCGAGCGCGTGGAGGCGTTCGTCGCCAAGCTCGGCGCTCGGCCCGTCCGCCTGGACGCCGAGCGACACGACCGGCTCGTGGCGATGGTGAGCCACCTCCCCCAGGTGGCGTCGACGGCGCTCATGGGGCTCGCGGCGACCGAGGAGGCGGGGGAGCCCGAGCTCCTGCTGCTCGCCGCCGGCGGGTTCCGCGACCTCACCCGGCTCGCGGCGTCGAGCCCGCACCTCTGGAGCGACATCCTTGTCGCGAACGGCGACGCGATCGGCCGGGCGATCTCCCTGTACGTCGAACGGCTCACACGGCTCCGCGAGATGGTCGAGGCGGGCGACGCGGGGGAGGTCGAGCGGGCGTTCGGCGAGGCGAAGGACGCGCGCCTGTCGCTGGCGGCCAAGCCGCAGGTGAAGGCCGGGGTGGCGGTGCTCCAGGTTCCCGTCCCGGACCGCCCGGGCGTGCTCGCCGAGGTCACGGCGGCGATGAGCGAGGCCGGCGTGAACATCGAGGACCTCCAGATCGTGCACTCGCCGGAGGGGGGGCGGGGCACCGTCCACATGACGGTGGCTGCCGCCGCCGCTGCCGATGCCGAACGTGCCCTGCGGGACCACTGGTTCGAGCCGATCCGGCTCGCGTGATGCGCGCCGTCGTCCACCCGGGGGGGTTCGTCGGAGGCACGGCGCACGTCCCCGGCGACAAGTCGATCGCCCACCGCTGGCTGCTGCTGGCGGCGACCGCCGACGGCCGCAGTAAGCTCCGAGGGGTCCCGGCGGCGCTCGACGTGAGGGCGACGGGGCGCTGTCTCGCGGAGCTGGCCCCGCGACAGGCTCGAGGTGCACTCGACGGTTGGGCCTCCAGGCCCGCGCCCGAGGAAGAGCGTGACCGTTCCACGACGAACGACCCTCGACCTCGAGGGCTCGACCTCGTGCTCGAGGCGCACGGTCGAGCGGCGCTCGAGGCCCCCGGGGTTCCCCTGGACTGCGCGAACTCCGGCACGACGATGCGGCTGCTGGCAGGCGTGCTCGCCGGGCTACCTTTCGCGTCCGAGCTGGTGGGCGACGAGAGCCTCTCGCGGCGACCGATGGAGCGGGTCGCCGAGCCCCTACGCGCGATGGGCGCGGAGGTTCGGACGACGGACGGTCACGCGCCGGTGGTCGTGCGTGGTGCCGCGCTCCGGGGGATCGAGCACCGCGTCCCGGTGCCAAGCGCTCAGGTGAAGAGCGCCGTGCTCCTCGCCGGCCTCGCGGCATCCGGGGCGACGACCGTTCTCGAGCCCGCGCCCACGAGGGATCACACCGAGCGCGCGCTCGCGCACCTCGGCGCCCCGATCGAGTTCCAGCCGGGCCGCACCACGGTGCGGGCGTTCCAGCACGGCGCGCTCTCGGCGTCGGTACCCGGCGACCTGTCGTCGGCGGCCTTCCTGGTCGCGGCGGCCGTCCTCACCGGCTCGGCGCTCGAGATCAACGAGGTCGGCCTGAACCCCACGCGGGCCCGCTTCATCGAGGTGCTCGGACGGATGGGGGCCGACGTCCGTGCCTCCGCGCATCGCGAGGAGCTCGGCGAGCCGGTCGGATCGCTTTCGGTCGGATCGGGCCACGAGCTCGTCGGGACCACGGTCGAGCCCGACGAGCTGCCGCTCGTGATCGACGAGGTGCCGATGCTCGCGCTCGCCGCCACGCACGCCCGAGGCGTGACTCGGTTCGCCGGAGCGGGGGAGCTGAAGGTGAAGGAGAGCGACCGGCTGGGTGCACTGGCGGACGTGATCCGAGCGCTCGGCGGTGATGTCGCGGTCGAGGGCGACGAACTCGTCGTGGGCGGCGGCGGCCTTCGCGGCGGCGAGGCCCCCGCGAGCACCGACCATCGCATCGTGATGGCGGTCGCCGCCGCGGCGCTCGCCGCCCGGGAACCCACGACGATCGCCGGCATCGAGGCCGCCGACGTGTCGTTCCCCGGCTTCGTCGACGCGCTCCGATCGCTCGGCGCACGGGTGGAGCGCTAGATGGCCCCCGTGATCACGATCGACGGGGCGGCCGGCTCGGGGAAGAGCACGCTCGCGCGCTCCCTGGCCCTCGAGCTCGGACTGCCCTATGTGAACACCGGCCTGATGTACCGCGCGCTCGCGCTGCGGGCGCAGCGCGCCGGCGTCTCTCCGGACGACGCACACGCGCTCGAGCGGCTCGCCCGCGAGATGAGGTTCGAGCTCGACCGGAGCCTTCGGCCGCCCCAGCTCACGATCGAGGGTGCGCCCCCCGACGCTTCGCTCACGTCTCCGGAGGTCGAGTCGAGCGTCTCGGCGGTTGCCCGTCACCCGGAGGTTCGGGAGGTGCTCCGGACCGAGCAGCGGCGGCTGGCCGGCGACGGGGCCGTGATGGAGGGCCGCGACATCGGCACGGTGGTGGCGCCGGACGCGCCGCTCAAGCTGTTCCTCGAGGCGCACCCGGAGGAGCGCGCAGACCGCCGGGCGCTCGAGCGGGAGGACGAGCCGACGAGGATCGCCGAGGCCCTCGGGACGCGTGACGAGCTCGACGCGCGTACGAACCCGCTCGAACCGGCCCCCGATGCCGTGGTCCTCGACACGACCGGGCTGGGTCCGGGCGAGGTGGCGCGGCGCGCGCTCGAGCTCATCCGCCGGCGGGGGATCTCGGCGTGACGAAGCCTGCCGTGGCGGTCGTCGGGCGACAGAACGTCGGGAAGTCGACCCTCGTGAACCGCATGTTCGGGCGGCGCGAAGCGATCGCCGACGAGATGCCCGGCGTCACGCGCGATCGCGTCGAGCTCGAGGCGACCTGGCGTGGCCGAACGTTCCGGCTCGTGGATACCGGGGGGTACCGGCACGGCGCGAGCGGCATCGAGGAGCTCGTCTCGCTCCAGGCCGAGCGGGCGGCCGACGCCGCCGACGTCGTCCTGCTCGTCGTGGACGGCCGGACCGGGCTCGTGGAGGAGGACGCCATGCTCGCGCGTCGGCTCCGGCGCGCCGAGGTCCCGGTGCTCGTCGTCGTGAACAAGATCGACTCCGACGCCGACGAGAGCGAGGTCGCGTCGTTCCATGCGCTCGGGTTGGGAGACCCGATGGGCGTGTCGGCGTTGCACGGCCGGGGATCGGGCGACCTACTCGACCGCGTCGTCGCCGTGCTGCCCGAGGACGAGGAGGTCGCCGAGGAAGCGTCGGAGCCTCGGTTCGCGATCGTGGGCCGGCCGAACGTCGGCAAGTCCAGCCTGTTCAACAGGCTCGTCGGCGAGGAGCGCTCCGTCGTCTTCGAGGAGGCCGGCACCACCCGGGACTCGGTCGACGCGCTGGTGACGTGGTCCGGGCTCCAGGTTCGGTTCGTCGACACGGCCGGGTTCCGGCGGCCGACCAGGGTGAGGGGCGTCGAGTACTACAGCTTCCTGCGCGCCGAGCGGGCGATCGAGCGCGCACACGTCGCGCTCCTCGTGCTCGACGCGTCCGAGGGGTTCGCGGGTGAGGACAAGCGGATCGCCGCCCGGGTGTTGGAGTTCGGCCGCGGTCTCGTGGTGATCGCCAACAAGTGGGACCTCATCGAGGAGCGTGACCGGGCCTTCCGCGAGCTCACCGAGCTGCTGGAGCCGTACGCGAAGGCTCCGGTCCTGCGAACCTCGGCGGCCAGCGCTACCGGCGTGCATCGGCTCCCGGCGACGCTCGCGGCGGTGCACGAGCGATGGTCCGAGCGACACCCGACGGCTCCGGTGAACGAGGTCATCCAGGCGGCACAGTCCCAACGATCGGCACCGGGCGGGGTTCGGTACAAGTACGCCACCCAGGTTGCGGCCGCCCCCCCGCGCTTCGTGCTGTTCGGCGGCGAGGCTCCGGTGGCCTCGTATCAACGTTTCCTCGAGGGTCGGCTGCGGCGGACGTTCAGGCTCGACGGCGTTCCGATCCGCCTGCGCTTCCGGAAGGGGAGGCGGGCGTGACGCGTTCGGGTAGCATCGGTCCGAGCGGGCCGTGGCGCAGCTTGGTTAGCGCGTCTGACTGGGGGTCAGAAGGTCGCCGGTTCGAATCCGGCCGGCCCGACTAGCAGGGGAAACGCCCTCGATAGTTGACGTACACCGCCTGCACAGCGCATAAGGCCGAGCGTGAAGCGCAAGGACGTGAAGGTTGGGAACGCTACCGAACCCCCGATCTGGGCGACGTGATCGTCGTAAACGCCGGGGCAGAAGCGAGGGGGATGGTCAGGGTTGGGACGCCTTCGAAGCGGTCAGCAGTCGATAGGGGGACGCGTTCGCTCTGACAGAGGTCAGCGGGCCGGACAACTATTGGGTCCCCTCCTGGCCCTGGAGCCAACCTCGGTCGTGAGCACCCGGACCGACGTCCACATCGACATCCGCGTCCTGCTCCCTTCTTGGCAGCGGTCCCTACGAGCAGCACGACGTTCGCCGCGAAGATCCAGTCCTATACCGAAGCCGAGCAGTTGTCGGACTCCCTTGTCCGCAAGGGGATGCCGACGACTGTCGACTCGATCCGCCGCGAGCACGTCGAGTCGTTCGGAACCTGGACTCCCGGTTCCGTCCGGCGACCGGTCGGCGTCTCGTTCAGGTCACTGCAGCAGATGTTCAAAGTGGATGCTCGACGAGGGCGAGATCACCGCGAGCCCGATGGAGCAGATGCGGTCGCCGTCGATCCCCGAGGACCCGCCCCACGTCCTGACCCGACGCCGAGCTCCGGGCGTTGCTCATGGCGTGCGAGGGCCAGGACTTCGTCGACCGGCGCGACACCGCGATCGTCAGAACGTTCATCGACA
>DATFEU010000302.1:0-8619 GCA_035250725.1 Actinomycetota bacterium | reverse complement strand
TGGCCGCCTGATGGCCGAGATCAACCGCGACAAGGTCGAGCAGGCGGTCCGGCTGATCCTCGAAGGGATCGGCGACGACCCCGAACGCGACGGGGTGAGGGACACGCCGCGGCGCGTCGCAGACATGTTCGAGGAGATCTTCGCGGGCG
Source organism: Actinomycetota bacterium (assembly GCA_035250725.1). GTDB lineage: Bacteria > Actinomycetota > UBA4738 > UBA4738 > HRBIN12 > DASSJM01. The sequence continues at coordinate 8,470 of DATFEU010000302.1, read as the reverse complement.
TCGGCGTCGACCCGACCCCGATCCCGCAGGCGGTCTCGGGCGCGAACTTCGACGAGATGATCATGGTGAAGGACATCCCGCTGCAGTCGCTGTGCGAGCACCACCTGCTCCCGTTCAACGGCCACGCGCACGTCGCGTACATCCCGAACAAGGACGGCCGGATCACCGGCCTCTCGAAGATCGCGAGGGTCGTCGACGTGCTCTCGAAACGGCCCCAGGTGCAGGAGCGGCTCACGACCGAGATCGCCGACACGCTCGAGCGCGCGCTCGAGCCGCGGGGGGTGTTCGTGATGATCGAGGCCGAGCACCTGTGCATGACGATGCGCGGGATCAAGAAGCCCGGCTCGATCACGGTGACCTCGGCCGTCCGCGGGCTGTTCCGCAACGACGCGAGGACGCGCCAGGAGGCGCTCCACCACATCGGCAAGGGCTGATCCCGGTGCCCGCGTCGCGGGAACCGTGTTCACGTTTCAGCCGGTCTTGCTTCCTGTGAAGGTGAGAGTGGATCGCGCGCCGGCGGGCGTCTCACGCTCGGACGAGATCGAGCGCCTGTACCGGGAGCGGGGTGACCGGATGTGGCGCGCGGTACTGGCGTTCGCGGGCGACCCGGAGGTGGCGAGCGACGCGGTGGCCGAGGCGTTCGCGCAGGTGCTGCGGCGGGGCCAAGAGGTTCGCGACCCTGAGCGATGGGTCTGGCGGGCGGCCTTTCGGATCGCGAGCGGCGAGCTGAAGGAGCGGAGGAAGCGACCGGTGACGGAGACGATTGGCGCCTACGAGATGGAGGAGCCGGCGCGCGACCTCGTGGTCGCGCTCGGGGCGCTGTCCGATCGGCAGCGGCGTGCGGTGGTCCTGCACGACGCGGCCGGATATCCCGCCAAGGAGGTCGCGCGGATCGTGGGCTCGACCGAGGCGGCCGTCCGCGTGCACCTGATGCGCGGGCGCCGGCGCCTCCGCGAGCTCCTGAAGGAGGACGATGGCTGATCTCGACGATCGGTTCCGTTCGCTCTCGCGCATGGCAACGCCGGATCTGTGGCAGGACATCGAAGGGCGGGAGCCTCGTTCCGGGATCCCTCCGACGCCGTGGTCGCGCCGGGCGCTCGCGACGGCCGTCGCGCTCGTGATCGCGGTCGCCGGGATCGGGTTCGTCGCGGTGACGTTCGGGGGCTCGGAGGAGCAGCCGGCGCCCGGAAGCTCGGGGGGGCCCCGGCCTGCCGAGATCACGACGAGCGCCGAAGTGGTCGAGACCTTCGCCGTGGGCGAGGACGTTCGTTCCGTTGTGTATGGGGAGGACAGCGTCTGGGTCGCGGTCTCGAACAACGACGGAACGTTCGCCGGCCGGATCCTGCGCATCGATCCCGAGACGCACGCGGTGCAGGCGGAGATCGGGGTCGACGTCATCCCGACGTGGGAGGTGGGAGGCGGCGCGATGGTCGTGCACGACGGCAGCCTGTGGGTCGCCGGCTCGTTCGAGCCGCCCAGTGCGTTCGACGACCCGGGCGGCGTCGCGGACGCGGCCGTCATCCAGATCGACACGACGACGAACGAGGTCGTGCAGACGTTCGAGCTGGGGGGAGCGCACGGCGCGGACCTGACGTTCCTCGATGGCGAGCTGTGGGTGCTCGTGTTCGGCGATGACCCCGTCGAGACCGTCATGGAGATCGTCCGCGTCGATCGGCGGACTGGAGAGATCGAACCGCGGTTCACGCTCGATGCGGGCTGGGCGCACACGCTGGTCGCATCCGGTGGACGACTCGTTACCGCCGTGGGCGGCGACGGTGCCGTGAACGAAGACGGCCGGGTGGTCGTGATCGACCCTGTCGGAGGAGGGATCTCGACGGCGGATGTGCCCTCGCGTTTCTTCACGCCGATGCCCATCGTTTCTCGTGGCGTAGTGTGGGTCTCACTCGATCCGGGTTTCGCCCGTCTCGATCCCATCGCGGTCAGCTTCGAGCCGGAGGTCTCGCTGCCGGCGAGGTTCTCGGACTGCTGCGGATTCGTCGAGGCCGACGACCGTGGAGTCTGGTTCCTGAGCCTCGATCCGCAGACCGGCACCGACCGGCAGCTCAACCTAGTCGAGCCCGAGACCGGAGAGGTCACCGAGCTCGTCGTGCTCGAGGAGGGAGCCCCCGTCGCGATGGCGGTCGCCCCAGACTCGGTCTGGATCCTGAACTACGAGGGCACGCTCACGCACGTGGCCCTCGGCTGAATCCGGCCCCTCGCTACGATGGAACCGTGGGCGGTCCCATCTGGCGCGTGGGCGAGCGCGCGTTCGACTGCTCCGAACGCACCCTCGTCATGGGGATCCTGAACGTCACCCCGGACTCGTTCTCCGACGCCGGGCGATTCTTCACCGACCGCGCCGCGATCGACCGAGGCGCCGAGATGATCGAGCAGGGCGCCGACATCGTCGACGTCGGCGGCGAGTCCACGCGACCGGGGTCGGACCCGGTGCCGACCGACGAGGAGCTCGGCCGCGTGGTCCCCGTCATCGAGCAGCTCGCGAAGCACATACCGGCCGTCCCGATCTCGATCGACACCCGCAAGGCCGAGGTGGCCGCGGCCGCGCTCGACGCCGGCGCGGCGATCGTGAACGACGTTTCGGCCGGCACGGACCCCGCGATGTTCGAGCTCACCCGCGACCGTGACGCGGCGATCGTGCTCATGCACATGAAGGGCGACCCGAAGACGATGCAGGACGCGCCGACCTACGACGACGTGGTCGCCGACGTGCACGAGTACCTGCGCGAGCGGATCGAGTCGGCGGAGTTCGCCGGGATCGAACCCGAACGCATCGTGGTCGACCCGGGCATCGGGTTCGGCAAGGATCTCCACCACAACCTCGAGCTGATCCATCGCATCGATGCGCTCCTCGATCTCGGCCGGCCGCTGCTCGTCGGACCCTCGCGCAAGCGGTTCATCGGCGCGCTGCTCGACCTCCCGGAGCACGAGCGGGTCGAGGGCACCGCGGCGGCCGTCGCCTGGATGGTCGCGCGAGGCGCCCACATCGTCCGGGTCCACGATGTGAAGGAGATCGTGCGCGTCGTCCGCGTGATCGACGCGATCGCGAGGGCGACCACGTGACCACTTGGATCGAGAAGTCGCGAGCGCGCCTTCCCACCGGCGAGATCGCGTTCGTCGACGCCGGCGATCCCGGGGCACCGCCGGTCGTGCTGCTCTCGGGCGGGCTGACCTCGTCCTACCTCTGGCGGCAGGTGGTCCCGCTCCTGTCGCCGTTCATGCGCGTGATCGCGCCGGACCTGCTCGGATCGGGCGACTCCGAGTCGCCGCCGGACGCCGACCTCGGTCTGCTGGCGCACGCTGCGGCCGTCCGGCGGCTGCTGGACTCGCTCGGCGTCGAACGCTACGCGGTGGCCGGGCACGGACGCGGCGGCGGGATCGCACAGCTCCTCTCGGCGGGCGGCGGGGTGGACGCGATGATCCTCGTCGACTCGGTCGCGTTCGACGGCTGGCCCTCGAAGACGATCCGGGATCTCCGAGACCGTGTGGACGACGTGGACGACGCCTTCGTCCGTTCCTGGTTCGAGCGGCTGTTCGAGCTGGGGATGGGACACCGCGACCGGCTCTCGGACGTCGATCTCGAGGAGTACCTGCGTCCGTTCGTCGGCGAGGACGGCGTCGGGCGGTTCGTCCGCGTGGCGCGTGCGCTCGACGGCGAGGGCCTGGTCGGCATCGAGCAGCAGCTCGGGGCGCTCCAGATCCCGACCTTCGTCCTGTGGGGGGAGGACGACGCGTTCTTACCGGTCGAGCTGGCCGAGCGCCTCGGCGACGCCCTTCCGAGAGCGTCGGTCGCGCTCCTGCCCGGATGCGGTCACTTCCTGCTCGAGGATGCACCCGAGACCGTCGTGCCGCTGATCTTCCAGTGGCTGCGCCGGATGTACCTTGGGGTCCCGCACGGGCACGATGAGGGTCCCGTGACCGTTCAGCTCGGCCGGCGGCCGCCGGAGGACGACCGATGGTGACGACGAGGCTGTTCCTCACCGGCATCACCGCCCAGGGTCGCCACGGCGCGAACCCCGGCGAGAAGGATCAGTCCCAGGACTTCGTCGTGGATCTCGACGTCGAGGTCGAGGTCGGCGAGGACCGGCTCTCCTCGACCGCCGACTACCGCTCCCTGATCCGGACCGCCCGCGAGACCGTGGAGCGGGGCTCGTTCGACCTGCTCGAGACCTTGGCGCACGCGGTCGCCGACGCCGTGCTCGCGCGGGATGGCGTCGCGCGCGTGAACGCGGTGGTCCACAAGCCGGGCGCGGCGCGCTCGAACGAGGTCCAGGGCGTGGCGGCCGCCGCGAGCGCCGAGCGCTGACCGATGGAGGCTCGCGACGCGCCCGTGGCCCCGGCCTCGGCGTACCTGGCGCTCGGCGCGAACCTCGGCGACCGGCTCGAGCAACTCCGCGAGGCCGTCCGGCTGCTCGCGGCCACGGACGGCGTCGGGGTCGTGCGGTCCTCGCGCGTGTTCGAGACGGAGCCCGTAGGACCGCCGCAACCCGCGTACCTGAACGCGGTGATCGAGGTCCGGACGACGCTCGACCCGCGGCAGCTGCTCGAGGCCGCCCAAGCCGTCGAGAAGGCCCTCGGCCGTGTCCGGGCAGGGCGCTGGGGCCCGCGCACGATCGACGTCGACATCCTCACGTTCGATAACCGGAGGGTCGACGAGCCGGACCTGAAGATCCCGCACCCGCGGATGCACGAACGCGGCTTCGTCCTCGTTCCCCTCGGCGAGCTGGACGATGATCCGATGCTTCCCGACGGGCGGCGTCTGGCCGAGCTCAGGCTGTCCCCGGACGTCGTGTTCGGCGTCCGGCCGTTCGCGCCGCCCCTCCCGGTGCCGTGAACGCCGCCGTCTGCTTCCGGTGCGACTGGCGAGGACGGAGGCGCGGCCGCTCGTGCCCGAGCTGCGGAGCGCCCCTGTACCGGCCTCCGCCTCCCCCGGCCGGCGCGGAGCCACACGCCGACGCGGTGGACGACGAGGCCGTCGAGACGACCCAGAGCTCGACCCGTCGCTCCGGCTCCGGAGCGACCCTCGGCGTCGTCGCGCTCCTCACGATCGCGCTCGTCGTGACCGTGGAACGCCTTGCGTCCGATGAGCCCGACCGCGCCGGCGGATCGACCCAAGACCCTGCGATCGAGCGCGGCAGGCTCGTGCTGGTCACCGGAACCGGGGGACGCCGGTCGCTCCACGTGCTGGACCTGGATTCCGGGGTGGTGCGGCCAGGTCCACTCGTCCCCGGCCGTGTGACCGCGCTCGTGGATGCCTCGGGCGCTCACCCCGGCTCGATCGGGATCGAGCGCCGCACCCGCGACGGCCGGACGGGCGTCTCCGTCCTTCGAGCGCTCGAACGCGAGGCAACGGTCGACCGGCTCGGCAGAGGCGACCTCGTCGCCTGGGGACCGGATGGTCGGAGCATCGTATTCGTCTCCAACCGCGGCGGCTCGGAGCGGTGCTCGCGCGTTCGCATGCGGCAGGTATCCGTCCGAACGCATCGGGTCGGGTGGGTGCTCGACGATCCCGGCTTCTGCGGACCGGTGGTCTCGATCAGCAAGAGCGCGGCCGCCACGTACTTCACCGCCCCGTCCGGCGATCGTGTGGGTGTGTACCTCACCGGTTCGGTCGGCGTCCCGCACCTGATGTTCGAGGACGTCGCGATGGTCTCTGCGTTCCCGCCCGCCGCGTTCCTGCTCGAGGGGCCTCGAGCGGGGTCGGACGGGACGCTGCTGGGGTGGAAGGGGATCGGCGGCCCGATCAGCGTCTCCTACGAGAACGATCCTCTCGTCATCGAGCGCGTCCTCGCATGGTCTGCCGACGGTTCCGAGGTGGCGCTGGTTGGATCCATCGGGTTGACGAGCGGCCTCTTCCGGCTCGACGCGGGGTCGGGCTCCGGCGTTCGCGAACCGGAGCTCGTGCTCGGATCGCCCGAGGTACTCGGCGCAACCTTCGCTGCGGATGGTTCCCTCTTCGTGACCGGTCGGGACGGGGTCCTCGTGGATATCGAGGGATCCATCACGCGGTTGCCCCTGCCCGGTGGGCTCGAGCACGTGTCCGGACCGGTTCTCTGGATCCCCTGAGCGGGATACTCCACCGCGATGGACATCGCCGTCATCGGAGCCGGGCGCGTCGGGACCGCGCTCGCGGTGCTGTGGCAACGGGAGGGCCATCGGATCGTCGCCGTTGCAGGGGGAGCCGCGACGCCCGAGCGCGCGGCTCGCTTCCTGCCGGGCGTGCCGGTGCGCGCTGACGACGCGGCCGCCTCGGGCGCGACCGTCGTCGTGATCGCGACGCCCGACGCCGTCATCGATCCGGTCTGCCATGCCATGGCCGAGGCGGGAGCGCTCGGCGCCGCGACGGCGGTCGTGCACGCGAGCGGGGCCACCGGCCTCGATGCGCTCGCGCCGGCCGCGGCGCTCGGCGCCGCAACGCTTTCGGTCCACCCCTTACAGACGTGTCCGACCGTCGAGTCGGCGATCGAGCGGATCCCCGGTGCCGCCTTCGCCGTCACCGCGCTCGACGACGCGGGGTACGCCCTCGGCGAACGCCTCGCGCGTGATGCCGGCGGCCGGCCGTTCCGGATCGCCGACGACCTGAAACCCCTGTACCACGCGGCTGCGGTGTTCGCGTCGAACTACCTCGTCACGGTCAGCGCGATCGCGGAGGAGCTCGAGCGGGCGGCCGGCCTCGACGATCCCCTGGGCGCGCTCGCGCCCCTGCAGGCGGCGACGCTCGCGAACGTCGAGCGCGTGGGTCCGGCCTCGGCGCTGACCGGTCCCGCCGTCCGCGGGGACGCGGTGACGGTGCGTCGGAACCTCGAGGCGCTCGAGAAGCACGCCCCCGAGGCGGTGCGGCCGTACGTCGCGTTGGCGGATCTCGCGCTCGCGCTCGCCGAGCGTTCCGGGCGACTCCTCCCGGACGGCCGCGAGGCCGTGGAGGAGGAGCTCGCGCGGTGGAGGTGATCCGGACGGTCGCCGGGGCGCATGCCTCGTGCGACCGGATCCGCGCGGACGGTCGATCGATCGGGTTCGTCCCGACGATGGGGGCATTCCACGAGGGGCACCGCTCGTTGATGCGCCGCGCACGAGCCGAACGCGACGCACTCGTCGTGTCGATCTTCGTGAACCCGCTGCAGTTCGGCGACCCGCGCGACCTCGCGGCCTATCCGAGAGACGAGGAGGTCGATCTCGCCGACGCCGAACGCGAGGGCGCCGAGATCGTGTTCGCGCCGCCCACGAACGAGATGTTTCCCGACGGCGTGCCGGAGGTGACGGTCGACCCAGGGCCGCTCGGCCAGCGGATCGAGGGCCTCTCCCGCCCGGGGCACTTCCGCGGCGTCGCCACGGCGGTGGCGAAGCTCTTCGCGACGGTTGGGAGCTGCGACGCCTACTTCGGAGAGAAAGACGCCCAGCAGTTGGCGGTGATCCGGCGGATGGTCCTCGACGTCTCGTTCCCCGTCGAGATCGTCCCATGCCCGACCGTCCGCGAGCCCGACGGGCTCGCGCTCTCCAGTCGGAACGCCCGGCTCTCGCCCGAGCAGCGCGGCGCCGCGCCCTGCCTGTTCCTCGCGCTCAGCGAGGCGGCCGCGATGGCTCGAACGGGCGAGCGAGACGCCGCCACGCTGATCGCGGTGATGGCGCGGGAGATCGGCGGCACGGCCGCCGCGCGGCTCGAGTACGCGACGGTGGTCGACGACCGCACCTTCGAGGAGATCCACACGCTCGAGCCGCCGGCCCGGGCGCTCGTCGCGGCACGCTTCGGCGACGTCCGGCTGATCGACAACCTCCTGCTGCCCGTTGCGTGACCGGCGTGTCGGCGCGCCCCCACGCATGGCAGGATGGGCCGTCCGGAGGTGATGCGGGCGTGCTGCTCGCGGTGAACGTCGGCAACACGAACACCGTGCTCGGTGTGTTCCGCGGCGCCGAGCTCGAACACCGCTGGCGCTTGTCCACGGAGCTCGAGCGCACCGCCGACGAGCTCGCGGTGTTGTTCGCAGGCCTGCTCGAGCAGGTGGAACTCTCCTTCGGTAACCAGATCACCGGCGTCGTCGTGAGCTCGGTCGTGCCGACGATGACCTCGTCCCTGCGCGAGATGGTGACGCGGTACTTCAACTTCCCGCCCGTCGTGGTGGAGCCGGGGACGAAGACGGGGCTGTCGATCCAGACCGACAACCCGAGGGAGGTCGGCGCAGATCGCATCGTGAACGCCCTCGCAGCGTTCGATCGGTACGGCGGACCATGCATCGTGATCGACTTCGGGACCGCGACCACGTACGACGCCGTGTCCGAGCGCGGCGAGTTCCTGGGCGGCGCGATCGCTCCCGGGGTGCAGACCTCCAACGCGTCGCTCGCGCGAGAGACCGCCCGGCTCCCGCAGGTCGAGCTCCACGCACCCCGGTCGGTGATCGGCAAGAACACCGTGGACGCGATCCAGTCCGCGCTGATCTTCGGCACGGCGGCCGAGGCC
>DATFEU010000301.1:0-10083 GCA_035250725.1 Actinomycetota bacterium | reverse complement strand
TCGATCATGGCGAACTTCTTCGGAACGATCACGAACAGCGTCTCGGGAAACGCCTACCGAGACCACGCGACGTTCACGGAGACCTACGACCTGGTCAACGGGACGACCACCGTCTCCGGTCAGAGCTACCACTACATTCGTGAGGGGCCAGGGACAGGTGTTCGCCGAGGTCGGGCACAACGTCACCGTCGACGCGACCGGCGAGATCATCCACCAGGGTGGTCAGGACGACTACGTCAACGACCCCGACCTGTTGAGCCTCTGCGAGGCCCTCGTCTGATCCTTCTCGTACGCAGGATCGCGAGAGGAGCGGGGGTCCGCCCGCTCCTTCTGCGTGGTTGACGCCCGGCGCGGCGATGGGAGACGCTCGGCCACCCGACGAAGGATATCCGCCGTGCAGACCACGATCGATCGAGCCCGCCTCGCCGGACTGACGGAGCGCGAGGTCTCGCGCTTCGAACGGGATCATCCCCGCTCACGCGAGCTGTTCGAACGCGGGAAGGCGAACCTGCTCGCCGGCGTCCCGATGCCCTGGATGACCGAGTGGGCGGGCCCGTACCCCGTGTTCGTCGCCGAGGCCTCCGGCGCCAGGTTCACCGACGTCGACGGCAATGCGTACGTCGACCTGTGTCTCGGCGATACGGGGGCGATGACGGGCCACGGCCCCGATGTGGTGACGCGCGCGATCGCCGCCCAGGTGGCCAACGGCGTGACGCACATGCTGCCGACCGAGGACTCCATCTGGGTGGGTGCCGAGATGGAGCGGCGGTTCGGACTGCCCTACTGGCAGTTCTGCCTCACGGCGACCGATGCCAACCGCTTCACGATCCGCCTGGCGCGGGCGATCACCGGTCGGCCGAGGATCCTGATCTTCAACTACTGCTATCACGGGTCCGTCGACGAAACGATCGTCACGATCGAGGACGGCGTCCCCGGGCCGCGGCCGGGCAACGTCGGACCACCGGTGAACCCGACCGAGACCACGCGGGTCGTCGAGTTCAACGACGCGGATGCGCTCGAGCACGAGCTCGCGAACGGCGACGTCGCGTGCGTGCTCGCCGAACCCGCGCTCACGAACATCGGCATCGTGCTGCCGGAGGCCGGCTTCCACGACGCGCTGCGCGAGATCACCCGGCGCCACGGAACCCTCCTCGTGATCGACGAGACGCACTGCATCTGCGCGGGTCCCGGTGGCGCCACGACGGCGTGGGGGCTCGAGCCCGACTTCCTCACGATCGGGAAGCCGCTCGCGAGCGGCGTCCCCGCCGCCTGCTACGGCATGAGCGCCGAGGTCGCCGACCGCGCGAGCGCTCACCTCGACACCCTGCCGACGACGGACGTCGGCGGGATCGGCGGGACGCTGTCGGGCAACGCGCTATCGCTCGCGGCGATGCGCTCGACGCTCGAGCACGTGCTCACCGACCAGGCGTTCGAGCGGATGATCGCGCTCGGCGAGCGCTGGACCGACGGCGTGAAGGACGCGATCGGACGCCACGCCCTCCCCTGGGAGGTGCAGCGCCTGGGATGCCGCGCCGAGTACTGGTTCACGCCCACGCCGCCCCGCAACGGCGGCGAGGCCGCCGCGAGCGACGACCACGAACTTGCGCGCTTCACGCACCTGTACGCGCTCAACCGCGGGATCCTGCTGACACCGTTCCACAACATGGCGCTGATGTCCCCGGCGACGACCGAGGTCGACGTCGACGCGCATACGAAGGTGTTCGACGAGATGGCGGGCGAGCTCACCGCCTGATCCCCGAGCGGCGACCGGTGCAGGGAACCGCAAGCCCTCGGGACCGTGGGCGACGTAGGCTCGGGACGAGATGGCCAACCCGGTCGCGCGCTTCCACTGGATCGTCATCGACTCGGTCGACCCCGCACGCATCGCCCCGTTCTGGTGCGCGCTCCTCGGGGTCGAGATCTGGGGCTGGTTCGGCGACGACTACCTGACGCTCCGCAACAACGACGGCGCCGTCCCGTCGATCGCCTTCCAGCGGGTCCCCGAACCCAAGTCGCTGAAGAACCGGGTGCACGTCGACCTCAACGTGGACGACATGGACGAAGCGGTCCGCACGATCCGCGACCTCGGCGGGTCGATCGTCTCCGAGGAGCGAGAGCTCGAGGGTTACCGGTGGCGCGTCATGGCAGATCCCGAGGGCAACGAGTTCTGCATCGCGCCCAACGCCCAGGACTGAAGCTCCGTTCGTCGCGCGGATCAGGCGCTGCGGAGCATCTGGCGGACCTTGACCCGCCCCGGCTGCAGGACCGCGCGTGCGTAGACCCTGGTCGCGATCGGGATCAGCAGCGCGATGCTCGCGACGGAGAGCACGATCGAGAGCACGACCTCCCACACCTCGGCCTCGCCGAGCACGATCCGTGTCGGCATCACGAGCGGCGAGGAGAACGGCAGGATCGACGCGACCGTCGCCAGGGTCGACGACGGGTTCCCCGTGGCGGCGATCCCGACGAAGAACGACGCGACGATCGCGATCGTGAGCGGCGTCATCGTCGACTGCAGATCCTCCTGGCGCGTCACGATCGCACCCGCGACCGCGAACAGGCTCGCGTAGAAGAAGAACCCCAGGACGAACCAGAGCAGGACGAGACCGGCGACGGCGAGCGCGCCGGACGGGAACTCGAGCCGGCCGATCGCCATCGAGACCGCCAGGGCGACCACCGCGATCAGCAACAGCTGCAGGAGCCCGAGGAAGCCGATCCCGAAGATCTTGCCGCGCAGGAGCTCCGACGGGCGCACGGTCGAGAGCAGCACCTCGACCACGCGGGAGCTCTTCTCCTCGACCACCCCGGCCGCCACCCAGTACCCGTACGCGAAGAGCTGCCCGTAGAGCGCGAGCACCCCGATGAACGCGACCGTGCCGAGCTCGCGCCGCCGGGCGTCCACCGGTTCGACCGACTCCACGGGGAGCGGACCCTGCGCGAGCACGGCATCGATCTGCTCGCCGGACAGGCCGGCGTGCCGCAGCGCCTCCCTCGTGCGGTGCTGGATCGACGCCGCCTGGATCAGTGAGGTGAGCTGCGGCGGCGGTTCGGCGCGGACGAGGACCCGTTCGCCGTTCACGATCGCTGCGTCGACGTCGCCCTCGTCCACGGCGCGCTCGGCCGCCCCCTCGTCGTCGATCGCCACCACGTTGACGTCGATGTCGACGAGCGACGCGGCGGCCGCGACGTCACGGGCGACCTCACGCGAGTCCTCGCCGACCGCGGCGAGGTCGAATCGCGTCCCGCGGTCGAGGATCGCGGAGACCACGATGATGCCGACGAGGATGACGAGCGTGATCGCGGTGGAGATCGCGAAGCCACGGTCCCTGGCACGCTCGACGAACTCGCGGCGCGAGACGATCGTCCACACGCTCAACCCGCCACCGCCCGGCGGAAGATCTCGGACAGGGTCGGCTGCACCACGCTGAAATGCCGGACCCGCCCCGCGGCTCGCGCCGCGTCCAGCACCGCCATCTCGCTCACGCCCTCGCCGAGTTCGAGGATCGCTCCCTCCGGCAGGGGCTCGAGCACCCGCACGCCTTCGAGGGCGCCGAGCCATCCGTCCGGTGCCGCGCCGTCCGCGACCTCGACGCGGAGGAGCCGCCGTGGATCGGCGGCCCGCAGGTTGGCGATCCGGCCGTCGGCGACCACGTGCCCGTGGTTGATGAGGACCACCGACTCGCACAGCCGCTCCACGAGGTCGAGCTGGTGGCTGGAGAACAACACCGGCACCCCGCCCTCCGCCTGCTCGCGGAGCACCCCCGAGAGGACGTCGACCCCGACCGGGTCCAGGCCGGAGAACGGCTCGTCGAGGACCAGCACCTCGGGACGATGCACGAGCGCGGCCGCGAGCTGCACCCGCTGCTGGTTCCCGAGCGAGAGCGTCTCGGTGCGGTCGCGCATCCGGTCGGGGACGCCGAGCACGTCCACCATGCGCTCGGCCTGCGCCGTCGCGTCCGGCTTGTCCAGCCCGTGCAGCCTCGCGAGATAGATCAGCTGGTCGAGCACCCGCATCTTCGGGTACAGGCCCCGCTCCTCGGGCATGTAGCCGAAGCGCCTGCGGATCTCGGCGTCGACGGTCCGTCCCCGCCAGCGGACGTCGCCGGCGTCCGCCTGCAACACGCCGAGCACGATCCGCATCGCGGTCGTCTTGCCGGCGCCGTTCGGACCCACGAAGCCGACCAGCCGGCCTTCGGGGACCGCGAAGGACACGTCGTCGAGGGCCACGACATCGCCGAACCGCCGGTCGAGGCTCAGGAGCTCGAGCACGGCGGGCAAGCGTATCGGAGGAGCGGCGCCGTCGGCCGGCCGGCGCGGGGGCCTAGGTGACGATCTGGTGCGCCATCGAGAAGCCGCGTTGCAGCTTCATCTCGGCCTGGATCAGGTGGACGACCGCGTTGATGAGTGCCAGGTGCGTGAACGCCTGAGGGAAGTTCCCGAGGTGCCGGCCGGAGATCGCGTCGATCTCCTCGGCATACAGCTGGAGCGGGCTCGCGAACCACAGCAGCTTCTCGCAGAGCGCGCGGGCCCGCTCGAGCTCGCCGATCTCGACGAGCGCCGAGACCAACCAGAACGAGCAGATCGTGAACGTGCCCTCCTCGCCCGAGAGGCCGTCGTCCGTCTCCTCCACCCGGTAGCGGAGCACGAGTCCGTCGACGGTCAGCTCGTCGGCGATCGCGAGCACCGTCGCCGTGATCCGCGGGTCGTCTTTCGGCAGGAACCGGACGAGCGGCATGAGCAGCAGCGAGGCGTCGAGCGCCTCCGTGCCGTAGTACTGCGTGAACACGCCGCGGCCGTCCACGCCGCTCGCGCAGATGTCGGCGTGGATCTCGTCGGCGACGGCGCGCCACTTCTGCTCCAGCGCCTCCTCGCCGCGGCGGTGGGCCAGGCGCGCCCCCCGGTCGAGTGCCACCCAGCAGAACATCTTCGACGACGTGAAGTGCCTCGGCTCGCCCCGGACCTCCCAGATCCCGCGATCGGGCTCGCGCCAGTGATCGGTCGCCTCCTCGACCTGCGCGACCACGATCGGCCACACGCGTTCGGGCAGCCGGTCTCTGGACTTCGCGTGCAGGTACACGGAGTCGAGCAGCACGCCCCAGACGTCGTGCTGCTTCTGGTCGAACGCGCCGTTGCCGATCCGAACGGGGTACGCGCCCTCGTAGCCCGACAGGTGCGGCAGGACCTGCTCGGTGAGGTCGCGCTCGCCGCCGAGCCCGTACATCACCTGGAGCTCGGACCCGTCCTGGCACCGATCGGCCACGAACTCGAAGAAGCCATCGGCCTCCGAGTCGAAGCCGAGCGTGTACAGCCCCCACAACGCGAACGTGGAGTCGCGGATCCACGAGTAGCGGTAGTCCCAGTTGCGTTCGCCGCCCGGCGTTTCCGGGAGCGAGGTCGTCGCCGCCGCCATCAGGGCGCCGGTCGGAGCGTAGGTCAGACCCTTCAGCGTGAGCGCGCTCCGCTGCAGGAGGGCGCGCCACGGATGGTCCGGGAACTCGCCGTGGTTCAGCCACTCGCGCCAGTACTCCTGCGTCCGCCACATCCGGTCCGCCGCGTCCTCGTACGTCTCCGGCGGTTCGTGCGGGGACCACGAGAGCGCGACGAACCGTTCGTCTCCCTCGCGGATCGTGGTGGACGCGTGGGCTCGCTTGCCCTCGAACCCCATCCGCAGATCGGACGTCAGCCGGAGCGTGAGGTCGCTCCCGTCGATCCCGCCGATCGCGGTGGTGTATCCCTCGCCCTCGTACTCCCACCCGATGGTGCCTCGGCCGTAGTCGGGCACCGGCTCGCAGCTCATGATCAGCTCGACGTGGCCGTTCACGCACCGGATCGTGCGCAGCAGGATGTGCTCGGCCTCGTGGTCGCCGGGTGGACGCTGGTACTCGACCGCGCGCTGCGTGTCGTCGTACCAAGGCCCGACGAGGAGCGCGTCCCGGACCACGAGCCAGCCGGTCCGCGTCTGCCAGGTGGTCTCCAGCACGAGCGTGCCGGGGACGTACCGGCGGCCGGCCGGAACGTGCACGTCGGCCGGCCCGACGCGGAAGCCACCCGCACCGCGGTCGAGCATCGCCCCGAACACCGACGGGCTGTCCGGACGGGGCAGGCACAGCCACTCGACGTTGCCGCCGGGCGCCACGAGCGCCTGCGCCTGTCGGTCGGACAGGAACGCGTACTCCGCGATCGGCGGGAACGGGCTCGCATCCGCGAACCGCATGTGGCGCTCGGCGACGTTCATCGTGCGGATAGTAGTCCGGCCCCGCGCCTAGCTGGAGACGCCGATGATGAGCCCGACCCAGTCGCCGTGGCCGAGCGCGTCGAGCGTCGCGGCCGCGAGATCCTCCCGCGCCGTCTGCTTGCCGGGCGCCTTCTCGTCGACGGCCGCGGCGTACGACCCGGCCCCCGATCCGTCGTCGAGCGTGGGCGACGCCACGATCGTCCAGTCGAGGGCGCTCGAACGCAGGAGATCGCGGTTCCGACGGTGCTCGCGCGCGAAGGCAGCGAGCTCTGACCGGACCTCGTCGTCGTGAAACACGTGGTTGTTCGCGGCCACGACGATCCTCCGGACGCCTTCGGCCACCGCGGCCTCGACGAGGGTGCGCGTCGCCTCGGAATGCTCGGGCTCGTCCTCGGCCTTCGCGAGTGCAAGCACCGAGATCGCCCCGTCGCTCCCCCGGAGCGCGGCGGCGGCAGCGTCGGGGTCCCGCGCATCGCCCTCGACGACCTCGAGCCGCTCGTTCCTGCCGTCGAACCGAACGGCGTCGCGCACGAACGCGACTATCTCGTGGCCGCGCTCGATGCCCTCCTCGACGACGAAACGCCCTGTCTTGCCGGATGCCCCGAAGACCGTGATCCGCATGGAGCGAGCCTACGCCGCGTTGGCCGCCGTCTCCCCGCCACGCGCCATCTCGAGCGCGATCGCGAGAGCCTCGTCGATCGTCTCGACGGGATGGAACGCGATCTCCTCGCGCACCTGCTCGGGCACGTCGTCGAGGTCGCCCTCGTTCCGCTTCGGCAAGATGACGTCCGTCAGGCCGGCGCGGTGCGCGGCGAGCACCTTCTGTTTCACACCGCCGATCGGGAGCACGCGGCCCTGCAACGTGACCTCGCCCGTCATGCCGACCGTGCTCTTCACCGGCGATCCCGAGAGCAGCGATGCGAGCGCCGTCACCATCGTGACGCCGGCGCTCGGGCCGTCCTTCGGCACCGCCCCCGCCGGCACGTGCACGTGGAACCGCCCGCCGAGCCGCGACGCGTCGATCCCGAGCTCGCTCGCGTGCGACCGCACGTAACTGAGCGCGATCTGCCCGGACTCCTTCATCACGTCGCCGAGCTGCCCGGTGAGCACGAGGCCTTCGGCGCCGTCCGAACCGCCCTCCAATCGCGTCGCCTCGACGAACAGGACGTCGCCGCCGGTCCCGGTCACGGCGAGGCCGGTCGCAACGCCGGGCACGCTCGTGCGCTCGGCGGCCTCGAAGAAGAACCTCGGGCGGCCCAGGTACTCGCGGATGTCGACCACGTCGACGCGCACCGGCGCCTCGGCGTCGCCGCTCGCGAGTTTGGTCGCGACCTTGCGGAGCACCTTGCCGAGCTCGCGCTCGAGGTTGCGAACGCCGGCCTCGCGCGTGTAATCGCCGACGATCTGCCGGAGGGCGTCGTCGGTGAGCTCGACCTCGTCGCCGTGCAGGCCGTTCCGCTCCTCCTGCCGCGCGAGCAGGTGGTCGCGCGCGATCGCGACCTTCTCGTCCTCGGTGTAGCCGTCGAGGCGGATGACCTCCATCCGGTCGAGCAGCGGGCCCGGGATCGTCTCGGACACGTTCGCGGTCGAGATGAAGAGCACCTCGGACAGGTCGAGGTCGACCTCGAGGTAGTGGTCGCGGAACGTGTGGTTCTGCGCGGGATCGAGCACCTCGAGCAGCGCGCTCGAGGGGTCGCCGCGCCAGTCGGCGCCGACCTTGTCGACCTCGTCGAGCATCATCACCGGGTTCTTCGTCCCGGCCTCCTTGAGCGCGCGGACGATGCGACCGGGCAGCGCGCCCACGTAGGTACGCCGGTGCCCGCGGATCTCGGCCTCGTCGTGGATCCCGCCCAGCGAGATCCGGACGAACTTGCGTCCGAGCGCGCGCGCGACGGACTCGCCGAGCGAGGTCTTGCCGACTCCGGGAGGGCCGACGAGCGTGAGGATCGCGCCCGAGCCGCGGCCGGCCGACGGGCCCATCCCCCGCTCCTGACGGAGCTTGCGGACCGCGAGGTACTCGACGATCCGGTCCTTCACGTCGGACAGGCCGGTGTGGTCCTCGTCGAGGATCCGCCGCGCGTCGGTGATGTCGAGGTTGTCCTCGGTGCGCACGTCCCACGGGATCTCGGTCATCCAGTCGAGGTACGTGCGGATCCAGCCGTACTCGGGCGATTGCTCACTCGTGCGTTCGAGGCGGTCGAGCTCGCGCTCGGCCTCGGCTCGCGCGCCCTCGGGCATGTTCGCGTCCGCGATCTTCTTGCGGTACTCCTCGACGACGCCCTCGCCGGACTCGTCGCCGAGCTCCTTGCGGATCGCGTCCATCTGCTGGCGAAGGAGGTACTCGCGCTGGTTCTTCTCCATGCCGTCGCGGACGTCGCTGCGGATCTTGTCCTTCAGCTCGAGCTCGGCCAGGACCTCCCTGGCCCACGCGAGCGCCTTCTCGAGGCGCTGCTCGACGTCGAGGGTCTCGAGGATCTCGACCTTCTGTTCGACCGAGAGGTCCGGCGAGTAGCCGACCGTATCGGCGATCTGTCCGGGGTCGGAGATCCCGCGCAGGAAGTCGGCGACCTCGGGGACGCCGCGGGCCTCGACGATGTTCTCGATCGTCGCGCGGTACCCGCGCGCGAGCTCGCGAGCCCGTTCGGTGGAGGTCTCCGGGTCGAGGCGGGGTTCGTGCTGCACCCAGACCCCCTCGCCGGTGCCGGCAACGCCGGTGCCGACGACCGAGCGGTGCAGGCCGCGGATCACGAGCGCCTCGAGGCCGTTGCGCAGCCGGCCGACGTCCTCGACCTTGGCGACGGTGCCGATCTTCGCGTAGCGAGAGCCGATCTTCGGAACGAGCAGGAGCTCGCCGTCCGAGGACTCCGAGGCGGCGATCGCCCGCCGGGCGTCGTCGGACTCGATCGTGAGGGTGACGACCATCCCGGGGAGGACCACCCCGGAGGTCAAGGGCAGGAGGGGGAGGATCTGGGTGTCGAGCTGTGCCATGGCGAGCGATCTCCTTCGAGCGTGCTTGAGCGCGTCCCACTCAACAACGCGCCCGCCGAGGCACCGTATTCCCGCGCGTGTAAGCAAGATTACCGGTACCTGGGACCGCTCAGCCGTGCCATCCTGGCCTGGTGTTCGAGCGGTTCACGGACCGGGCCCGGCATGTGGTCGTCTACGCCCAGAACGAGGCGGGGATGCTCAACCACAACTACATCGGGACCGAGCACATCCTGCTCGGCCTGATCCGTGAAGAAGAGGGGGTTGCAGCCGGGGCCCTTCAGTCGCTCGGCATCTCCCTCGACATCGTTCGCCAGCAGGTCCAGGAGATCATCGGCCAGGGCTCGAAGCCGCCGACGGGTCACATCCCCTTCACGCCGCGGGCGAAGAAGGTGCTCGAGCTCGCGCTCCGCGAAGCCCTGCAGCTCGGACACAACTACATCGGTACCGAGCACATCCTGCTCGGGTTGGTCCGCGAGGGCGAGGGCGTCGCCGCTCAGGTGCTGCAGCAACTGGGAGCCGACCTCGACCGCGTTCGCCAGACCGTGATCCAGCTCTTGTCCGGCTATACGGCCGGCAAGGCAGAGGCCGTGGGTGAAGTACCGGTCGGCGAGACCGCATACAGGCCGCTCGGGCCGCCGCGGGAGTCAGAGCGGAGAACCGAGGAAGCCCCGATCTGTCCCGGATGCGGCGCGTCGCTCACCGAGACGATGGCCATCAAGGTCGTCGAGGTCGCCGGGGACGACGAGCCCCCAGATGTGAAGGTCGCGTACTGCACGCGATGCGGTACGGCCCTCGGGACGGTGGCGTAGGGCTCAGGCCGAATCGTCGACCGGCTCGAGCGCCGGCACGAGCTCGACGGC
>DATFEU010000297.1:0-3608 GCA_035250725.1 Actinomycetota bacterium | reverse complement strand
CAGCCCGGCGGCACGCACATCATCGAGGACCACTACCTCGAGGAGGTCGTCGACCCCGACACGGACGAGCCGGTGCCGTACGGAGAGATGGGCGAGCGCGTGGTCACGTCGTTCGGCCGCGGGTTCATCCCGGTGCTCCGGTACCGGACGCGGGACTTCGTCGTGAAGGTGCCGGCCGACACCTGCGACTGCGGAAGGACGTTCGACATCTACGAGGGCGGACTGCGCGGCCGCGTCGACGACATGAAGCTCGTCCGCGGGACGAACGTCTACCCGCGCGCCGTCGAGGCGATCGTCCGCGACCACCCCGAGATCGACGAGTTCCAGATCCGCCTCTACACGGCCGAGGGGATCCGCGACGAGATCGAGGTTCTCGTCGAGATCCCGGACGAGGGGGTTGAGGGCTCGGCGATCCTCGACGCGCTCGGGCGCGAGCTCGCCGATGCGCACGAGAACCTGAGCTTCGGCGTCCGGGAGGTGGAGGTCGGCTCGCTACCGCGGTTCGAGCTGAAGGCGAAGCGGGTCGTCGACGAGCGGATCGTGATCGGGAGCGAGGGCGAACGGAGGGAGTCGTGAAGAACGCGATGGGTGTCGAGCTGACTCCGGCGGAGTCGAGCCTGATCGAGTGTTACGAGCGGCTCGCGAGGACCTTGCGCGAGAACGGCCACGAACTCCCACCGTTCGCCCGGGCGAACGCCACGAAGGCGCTCGCCGCCCTCTGGCAGGTGGCCAACGGGCACGACGTAGAGCCCGGTCAGCTCTTCGACGTCGGCGCGTAAGTCGAGTGCTTGCAGCCCGGGAGTGAGAGGCTCGACAATTGAGACAGGGTGTGAGGCGAGGTTCGTCATTCCTTTTGAATATCGGACTGATGCCTGATGGCGTCCCAATCAATCTCCGCCACCCAGGTGTTCGTCTCACTGTCGTGGTGAACTGTTCCCTCAGAGACCAAATCATCTCGGTTCCCTTCACTATCCAAATCGCCTGAGTGGAACGTCAGCCGCAAACCTTCCCGCAATTGAATGCCTTTGACGTTGATATCCCGCTGAGTACCAACCGTCGTGAGCAAGAGTCGCCGTTGGCGGTCAGTCTTCTGGAGGTCTGCGTAGACGCGGTCTTCCATGTCACCTCCTGGGATTTGATCGCGGCGGCGAGCCGCGTAGGTTAACTCCTCCGCCGATCTGTCGTCTCCAACACGACAACATCGGCTCTGCCGGCTGCCAGCATCGTGTTCGCCTGGTCGAGGGTCCAGATGCGCCCCTCGACGATCACGGGTACGCCGGCCTCGTTCCTGATCCGGTCGGCGAACGGGACGAGATAGCCGGGGCCGTACTCCGGGTTCGACCGCGCGACGGGTCCGCCGCTCGCGACATGGACGAAGGCGGCACCACGTACAGAGACCGCTCCTGCGAGTGCGACCGCGTCGTCGACGTCGAACCCACCGCGCGCCCACTCGGTCGCTGGGATCTGCACGGCAAGCGGGCGGTCCCGCGGCCACTCGTCGCGGACGGCCTCGAGCACCTCGAGCGGGTAGCGCATCCGCGCGTCCGGTGACCCGCCGTAGCTGTCAGCGCGGAGGTTCGAGAGGGGCGACAGGAACGAGCCGAGGAGGTTTCCATGTGCCATGTCGAGCTCGAGAAGATGAACGCCGGCCTCGTCCGCCAAGGACGCCGCACGCACGAACGCCTCACGCACCCGCTCGAGATCCGCGTCGTCCATCTCGCGAGGGACGATGCCTCCCCGGAACGCGGGGAGCGCCGACGGCGCAAGCAGCGGCCATGGCTCCGCCAACGGCAGGTCGGCCCCGAGTGACCGCGGCCGCGTAGCGCCTCGGCGCCCTGCGTGGCTCAGCACGAGGCCGAACGCGGCCCCCGCCGCTCGGACCGTCTTGCGTATCCGCGTCCAGCCCTCGAGGTGGGCCTCGTCGTACAGCCCGGTCGAGCCCGGCGTGATTCGACCCTCGGCCGAGACCGCGACCGGCTCCGAGAGCGCGAGCGCCACGCCCTTGGCGGCAAGCCGAGCGATCCGCTCCTCCGCCGCCGCTGACGGCGTCCCCTCCACCGCTTCGTCCTCGCTCGCCGACGACACGGCGATCCGGTTCGCCAGGTCCAGCCCGCGTACCGTCAAGGGAACGAACGCCGGTGGCGGAGCGACGGCTCCGTCTTCCCGACCGGCGAACGCCGCGTCCGCCCGCCGGACGAGCTCGGGGTCGCGCTGCGTGAGGTTCGCGTACGAGATGCGTCCGCTCCGCGTCAGCAGGTTCATCGCGAACCGCACGGGCTCGAACCTCGCGTACCGCGAGACGTTCTCGAAGTACGCGGCGCTGTCGAGCGCCGCTCGCTGCAGCCGTTCGACCGCCGGCTGCCGTTCGAGCTCGTAGGAGGTGAGCGCCGCCTCGAGGTCGCGGTGCCGTTCGAGCGCGCCGGCGAGCGCGATCGAGTCCTCCATCGCGAGCTTGGTCCCCGACCCGATCGTGAAGTGCGCCGTGTGCGCCGCATCGCCGAGCAGAACCACGTTGCCCCGGTGCCACGTCTCGCACCGAAGCGTCACGAAGTTCACCCACAGCGAACGGTTCGACAGCAGCGCGCGGCCGTCGAGCTCGGGCGCGAACAGCTCCTGGCAGAACGCGATCGACTCCTCCTCGCCCGCGCCGTCGAGCCCCGCCCGCGCCCACACGTCCTCCCGGCACTCCACGACGAACGTCGACCGGTCGGCGTCGAACGGGTACGCGTGCACCTGGAACATCCCGTGCTCGGTCTCGCGGAAGATGAACGTGAACGCGCGGAACACCCGGTCCGTCCCGAACCAGACGTACCGCGTCCGGTGGACGAGCTCCGACTCGCCGAACGCCTCGGGATCGGACCGGCGCACGACGCTGTTCACGCCGTCGGCGGCGACGACCAGGTCGGCGTCCGCGAGGGCGTCCACACCCGGCACCTCGTCGTGGAACCGGAGCTGGACGCCGAGCGTTCGACACCGCTCCTGCAGGATCAGCAGCAGCCTCTTGCGGGCGATCCCGGAGAACCCGTGCCCGACCGAGCGCACGGTCGCGCCCCGGAAATGCACGTCGATCGCCGACCAGCGGACGAACGTGTCGGTGATCTCGGACCACGTCGCGTGGTCGGCGTCGCGGAAAGCGCCGAGCGTCTCCTCCGAGAACACCACCCCCCACCCGAACGTCGAGTCCGGGGCGTTGCGCTCGTGGACGACGATCTCGCGGCTCGGGTCGGCTTTCTTCGCGAGGAGCGCGAAGTACAAGCCGGCGGGCCCACCGCCGACGACCTCGATCCGCACGGCTCAGACCGCCGAGGCGACCACGTCGGCCAGGCGGTCGAGCTGCGAACGGTCCGGGACGGTCGGCAGCAGCACGAGCTCGTCGCAGCCGGCCTCCCCGTAGCCCCGGATCTGGTCGATCACGGCCTGCGGCGTCGTGAGGTTCGCCGCGGCGATCTTCTCGGCGAACGGCCCGGTGAAGGCGTAGTAGTCGCGCAGGTAGGCCGCGCCGGCCTCCTCGTCGCCGAGCGCGAAGTAGCTCTGGCCCCAGAGCGCCGGCGCCCCGGGGCGGCCGGCGTCGGTCCACGCCGCGCGGGCCTGCTCCGCGGCACGGGCGA
>DATFEU010000287.1:0-15420 GCA_035250725.1 Actinomycetota bacterium | reverse complement strand
CCGTCTGCCAGAGGGAGACCTCCTGCAGGGCCACGACGTCGGGATCTTGCTCGATGATCTGCTGGGCGATCGCAACCGCCCGGATCCGGAAGTCCACCAGGTCCAGATGCGCGAAGATCGCCGCGGCCTTCTGGATCAGCTCGATCGGGTTGTCCTCGTTGAACAACGGCTGCAAGTTCGCGCCAAGGTACACGTTGTAGGTCATGAAGCGCGCCGTGGGCTTGTCCGCGGGTGTTCCCGAGGCCGCAGCGGGCCCCGTCGCCAGCGTGAAGACGCAGAGCACGGAGATGGCCAGTCCGGCTCGTATCCTGCGGAACACGGACCGTCGCTGATCAAACATGGTTCTTTCCCCCTCTCTGGTGGTTCCGACGGATCGTCATGGCGTCGCCATCCACGACCACGCATCCGGGTCGTAGATCGACTCGAAGATCGTGAAGAACGCGGAAGCGATCAGGCAGACGAGACCAAGTACGCCGAGGACGGCGAGGATCGCGGCGACCGCCATGGATCGGTCGAACGTCGGCTCCGAGGGCCGACGAGGATCGGGCTGACGGTTCCTCGCTCGTTCAGCGGTTCGCATCGAAGCGTCCTTCCTCTGGTCGCTGAGTGCAAGCAGTGCCTTCGCCGATGCTCCATCTCCGCCACTGGCTCGACCAGACGGACAACGACTCATTCCTGACCCCCTTGGACTCAGACCTCCCTGGGTACTTCCGGCAAGTGGCCCGCCACTCCGAGACGTCGCGTCGCTGCGGTTCCGATCCGGCCGGGTCTCGGGAGTGCTCAGCCGGGAACGGTCACCGTCACCGCGATCGGGAGGTGATCGGACGCCGGCGTCCGGGTGATCACGAAGTCGGCGAGCCCCAGATCCGGCGTCGCGAAGATCCAATCGGGCCGGTCGCACGGCTTCTCCGGCTTCGGCTCGAACGCGGTGGGCTCGCAAGGATCGCCGATCGCATCCTGGACGCTTACGAGTCCCGCATCGAGGAAGAGCTGCAGGTCGTCCTCGCCGGGCTGCATATTCATGTCGCCAGCGACGATCGCCGGCGCCTCTTCACCCCACGTCTCCAGCAGGAAATCGATCTGGCGCGATCGCGTGGCCGGATCGCTCCCCGACTCCTGGAGGTGAGTGCCGATGACGACGAGCTCGCGTCCACCGACGTCGAACGTGACCGACAGGTAGCTCCGCTGTTGCGGCCCGCCGCCGAACGGAAGTTCACCACCCGAGTTCGCGATCACGGGCAGACGGGAGAGGATCGCGTTGCCGAACCGGAGATCGGCCGCGGGCTCGAACACGAACGGCATCTCGAGTCGCCGGGCGAGCCACTCCGCAGCGTCGAGCCCGCCGAAGATCGGCCAGCCACGCGCCACCTCGTTCAGGACGACGACGTCGGGGTGCTGAGCCTCGATCTCACGCGCCGTGGCCTCGGGGTCGACCTGTCCCTCGACGTTCACCCCGCCGTGGATGTTGTAGACGAGGATCCGCACGTCCGCTTCCCCAAGCGTCGACGTCTCGAGCGTCGGGGCGGTCAGGCCGATGAGGCCGGGCACGGCGAGCAGGATCAGCGGCACGGCCGCCGCGCGACCGGAGCCGACGGTGGCGATCGCGCCCGTCCTGGGGATGGCCGACGCGCCGACGATGACCGCGGCGGCCGCCGGGACGTACGCGTTCGAGAACGGGAGCGGCACCTCGATTGCCACCTGGTACGCGAGCACGACCGCGACGAAGGCGAACGACCCGAGCGCGCAGGACCCCGCGAGCCGAACCGGTCGAACCGGTCGCGAGGGCTCGGGGATCAACGCCCGCGCCATCAGTAACACGAGCAGGAGCTGCTCGAGGCCGAAGAGGAGCACGGCCCCCGGTCCCGAGACGTCGACCAGGAGGAACCCACCAAGTCCGGCGAGCGCCGCGAGGCCGACAGCGACCATCGGACCGAACCGCGGGCGCAGAGCGCCGACGGCGAGCGCCGCGGCGTCCAACAGGAGGATGGCCCCGGCCGCCATCGGGATCGACAGGTCTGCCTGGGAGGCCAGGGCAGCCGGGTTCTGCAGGAACAGGAACTGGAGCGCGAGGAACGGGCCGAACACCGCGAGCCGGAGCGCTGGCGGGGTCGTCGAGGACCACCCGTCTTCCGGGAGCGCTGCGGCGGCCGCCACGGCGAGCGCGACCGAGGCGATCGCCACGATCGCCACGACCGCGTTTCCCTGCCAAGCGAGATCCCATGTGAAGGAACCCGACCTGATGGCCGTGTCGGCGGCGAGGCCGAGGTACACGCCGACGAGCAGCGCCGCGTCGCCGGACATCCGGCGCACGACGCCGGCCACGACCGGCATCGTGAACAGGCCCACCGCGACGGCGAGCGCGCCGAGCCATACCGGGATCGGGTGGACGAACTGGATCGAGAGCCGGGCCGCGCCGAGCACGGCGACCGCGGCGACGAGCGCGATCCAACCACGCCCGGGCAGGTGGCCGAGGCCGGCGAGGATCGGCGCAGCGAACACGGCCAGCGCCGCGGCTCCCGCGGTGAGATAGCCTCGGGCGCCACCCCCGAGCTCCTCGCCGAGCTCGAACGCGAGCGGGATCCACGCGCGCACGAGTTGCGCCAGCAGCACGAACGAGAGCGCGACGACCGCCGGGCGTAACCAGGAGCGTCGCCCCTCCAGGATCCCGCCGGCCACAGGCGCTCCTTCCCTCTCGCGTCGATGCTGGCAGGTCCGACCAGTGGTCGCGAGAGGGCATCGCACCCGTTCGCCGTTTCCATCACACCCAGGGACGGATGGGCAACCTCGCGCGCGGATCTGAGCGTTTCCTCGTCTGTTCGCGGGCGGGCCTACGCCCGACGATCGACCGCCATGAACGCGACCAAGGCGATGACGGTTGACACGCCGGTGTCGGTCCGACGGACCCGCGTGCGCGGCCTCTCGGTTCGTGCAGGCGCGGCCATGCTCGTTTGGTTCATCGGATGGTCGCTATCGGGTGCGGCCCCCGAGCCCACGCCGGGAGCTCCCTCGTGCCGGGAGGCGTCGAAGGGAACGACGGTGGACTTCCTCACCGGTCTCGTGTGCCCGCCGGGCGGCTTCAGGGAATCGTTCGGCTACGAGCCCGTTCTCGTCAAGACCCCGGCCGGCTGGCGGTACACGCGACCCGCTCATGCGGACGGCCGCTGCAACGGACCGCTCGGCGCCCTCGGCGGAACGGGTGCGTTCGTGACCGCGTGCCAGTCGCACGACTACGGATACGACCTCGTTCGCTTCGGCATCGGCGTCCGGTCCGAGGCAGATGAGCTCTTGTACCGAGACATGATGACCATCTGCGTCGAGCGAGGGCCCTGGGCCGGTAGCGCCTGCCGGTGCCTGGCACATTGGACGAAGACGGTCCTTCAGGTGGGCGACGCGGTGGGCTTCGAGCCGAAGCCGGTGCCGCTGGTGTGACTGGTGTGAATGGCCCAGCTCCGAGCGACCAGGATCATCCCGTCGGGCCGTCCGTTCCCTCGGAGTCCTCGGGTTGCTCGTCGTCGGCCGGGTCCTCGGGCACGCGGTCCAGACCCCTCTGGATCGCGTAGCGCATCAACTCGTAGCGCTTGCGCAGGTGCAGCTTGGTCAGGATGTTCTGCACGTGGTTCTGCACCGTCTTCTGGCTGATGAACAGCTTCTGGGCGATCTCTCGGTAGGTGTAGCCCTTGGCCACGAGCAGCAGCACCTCGTTCTCGCGGGGCGAGAGCTTCGGCTCGCCCGGCTCGCTCGTTGCAACGCGGCGGAACTCGGACAGCACCAACCCGGCGAGCCCCGAGGTGAATACCGGCTCGCCCGCATGCACTCGGCGCACGGCCTCGACCACATCCGACCCGGGCTCGCTCTTCAGGATGTATCCGGCGGCCCCGACCTTTACCGCCTCCAAGACGTCGGCCTCCTCTCCCGTGGCCGACACGATCAGGATCTTGATGTGGGGCACCCGCTCGATGATGCGTCGCGTCGCATCCACGCCCGAGACGGTGGGCAACCGGAGATCCATGAGGACCACATCGGGTAGGTGCTCGCCGGCCAGCTCGATCGCCTCGCCGCCGTCGGACGCCTCGGCCACGACCGTCGCGATGCCCGAGGTATCGAGATCCGCTCGGATACCGTCTCGCCACACCGGGTGGTCGTCCACCACCATCACTCGGATCGGTTCGGGCTCGGACGGATCGGTCGTCAACTCGTCGCCTCCCCGATCGGGAGCCGGAACTCGATCTCCGTGCCCCGACCGGCTGCCGTGTGCACGAGCATCGAGCCGCCGAGATCCTCCACCCGGCCCTTCATGCTCTTGAGGAGACCGAGCTTGCCTTCGCCAGCCAATCGCTGCTCGTCGTACTGGAACCCGATCCCATCGTCTCGAACCGAGATCACCAGCTCGCGATCGAGGGACTCCACGTAGACGGTGACGCGGGTCGCGCCCGCGTGCTCGACGACGTTGTCGAGCGCCTCGTGGACCGCGCTCGAGAGTTCCCCCATCATCGCGGCCGACACCCACGACTGGCCCGCCGCGGTGACCGTCACCGGAACGCCGTGGACGCCGGTGGCCACCGTCTCCAGCGCGGACCTGACGGAGACCATGCCGGCCGGAGGCTCGCCCGGTAGCTCGCTCAACAACTTCCGGAGCGCCTGCTCCTGCCGGCCTGCGAGCTCGACGAGCTCACCGACGTCTTGGCTCGCGACCGAGGTCTGTGCGGTGAGCTCTTTCCCCCGCTTGACCACCATCGCCAGCGCCTGGAGCACCGAGTCGTGGATCTCGCGACCCAGTGCATCACGTTCGGCGAGCCGCACCGCTCGATCATGCTCCCTCGATGCCTCCTCGAGGGCGCGGCTCCGCTCCAGGGTGGAGGTCCGCAGGGCCCGGCGCACCACGCCGGCGGCGCCGCCGGCCGACAGGTAGTACACCGCGCCGTTCACGATGTCGCCCCAGTGCTCCCCCTCAAGATCGCCGAGGGCGTAACCATTCGTGACGCGACTCCACACGAGGCCGACCGACAGGGCGAGGCCGGCCAGCAGTCCTCCGACGACACCGGTGGCCGCGCCCATCGTGAGGGCGACCGAGGCCGGGTACTGCGTCGCGAAGAAGAGCTGCTCGGTGACCTTCCCGTCTGCCATCACGATGCCCGAGACCGGCAGCAGGGCCACGGCGATCGCGAGGTCGACGACCAGATCGATCCTGCGCCGCCAGCCTGCGGTGAGGCTGAACCAGACGTTCCACGTTCCCGTTACCACCAGCGCCGCAACCGCGACCTCCGGCTCGGCGAACTCGTTCAGCCTGACGACGGCGGCGATCGACATGAACGCGAACGACGCCCAGCGGAAGACGAGGACGCCGAGCCACAGGCCGCGCATGCTGGGCTCGGCCTCGGACGTCATCGCGACGTTCGACTGCGCCATGCGCCCCTCCCGGCGGAGACTCGCACGCTCGCTCGGTCGAGGTCAACGGCCGGACAGGGTCGAAGGGGCGGATGCCGAGGACGTGTGCCGCCCCGAGTGGTGCTCCCGTCCGTCAGCCGGCTCGACCGACCACGATCGTGCCGGTCATCTCCGGGTGGATCATGCACGCATAGGTGACCGGGCCGTTGCCCTCGACCGCGACGCTGAACGTGTCGCCGGGCTCGAGCGTCTCGGAGTCGAACTCGCCGCCATCGGCGGTCACGGTGTGCGGCGCCTGGTCGGCGTTCGTCCAGGTCACCTCGGTGCCCGCCGCGACCTCGAGCTCGGCCGGGTCGAACGCGAAGTTCGCGATCGAGACGGCGTCGGAGCTCGCGTTGCCGCCGCCCCGCACGAGCGGCGCGTCCTCGCGGACCTCGAGGAAGCCCTCCATCCCGAGGTCGTCGTGTCCCGGCACGAGGCACTCCACCTTGTAGAGCCCGACGGGGAGGTTCATCGTGAGCTCGGTCGTCTCGCCTGGCCGCAGCAGGTTCGTCTCGGCCTTCAGCTCGTCGTCGTCGCCGCCGCCCGGGCCGCTCGAGTCGTCCTCTTCCTCGATCTCGATCTCGAACCCGTGCTGGATCGTCCCTCGGTTCGCCACGACGAACGTGACCTCGCCGGGCCGGATCGCGCCGGCTTCGAGCGTCACGGCCCATTCGCCGAGCGCGACGTCGAGCCCGCCCTCGCGCGGGTCGACCCTGCCGCCGCCGCCACCCGCTCCGCCGGCAACCGGCGCGGTCTCCCCCGCCGGCGCGGACGTCCCGCCGGTGGTTCCGGCCGTCGTGGTGGAGCCTTCGTCCGCTCCTCCCGCGCACGCGGCGAGGAGGAACGTGATCGCGATGATCGTCGTGATCCGTCTCATGCCACCGACGGTACGGGGTACCCGGTTAACGCCGGGCAAACCGCCGGTTAGGGGATCTGCTGTTCCTGAGGGGTCGGCGCGCGCGCGAGGCTCGCCGTCACCGCGCCCACGAGGATCAGGGCGCCGCCCACGGCCACGCCGATCGTCACCGACTCGTCCAGGAACACGAACCCGAGGATCGCCGCGGCGAGCGGCTCCATCGCCGAGACGATCGCCGTCCGGACGGCGCCGATCCTGGCGAGCGCCTCCATCAACAGGAAGAAGGCCCCCGCGGACGCGAGGCCCATGCCGACGAGCGGGCCCCATTCGGCCGCGCCGGTCGGGAGCTGCCAGTGGCCGACGACGTTCGCGAAGACGAACAGACCCGCCGACGCGCCGGCACTGATCCACATCGCGCCGGTGAGCGCGTTCGTGCGGTCGATGAGCAGGTCGACACCGGTGAGGTACGCGCTGTAGGTCGCCGCCGTCGTGAGCGCGAGGACCACGCCGACGCCGTCGATCGCGAGGCCCGCCCCCGCCCCGACGACGATGGCGGCGCCCGCCACCGCGCACAGGAGTGCGATCAGGGTGAGGCGGGCCGGCAGGTGGCCCCCCAGCACCCACGCCCAGACCGTCACGAACACCGGGTACGTGAAGAACAGGAGCGTGACGGCCGCGACGGTCCCGTGCTGGGTGGACGTGAAGAACAGGCTCGCCTCGATCGCGTACCCGAACAGGGCGAGGAGCACGAACCGGAGCCGCTCGCCCCGTTCGGCCAGGACCGGCCGGCGGGTGACGAGCAGCGCGAGCAGCAGCGCGGCGGCGCCGATCGCGAAGCGGACCGCGAGCATCGACTCGACGGGCACCCCGCGCTCGAGGACGTGCCGGCCCCAGATGATGATCGAGCCGAAGAACAGGGCCGAGCCGGCGGCGGCGGCGCCACCGAGCAGATCTTCGCGGGCGTGGGTCTGGCTCACGCTCGGACGAGCTCGATGCGCATCCGCTTGAACGCCTTGCCCTTGCTCTCGGTCTTGGCCACGCGGACGCGGCCGACCTCGCCCGTCGAACGCACGTGGGTCCCGCCGTCGGCCTGCTTGTCGAGCCCCTCGATGTCGATCACACGGATCGGGTCGACCGACTCGGGGATCAGGTTGACCTTCGTGCGGATCAGGTCGGGGTCCGCGAGCGCCTCGGCCCGCGGCAGGAAGCTCACGTGGACCGGCGCATCGGCGGCGAGCGCCTCGTTCAGACGCTCCTCGACCTCGCGGCCGAACTCCGCCGACATCGCGTCGAGCTCGAAGTCCATCCGCGCGACGCCCGGCTCGGAGATGTTCCCGCCTGTCACCTTGGCCCCGAACCCCGTGAACACGATCCCCGACAGCACGTGCAGCGCGGTGTGCGTCCGCATCAGCGTGTGGCGGCGATCCCAGTCGATCTCCGCGGTGACGGCGCTGCCCGGCCCCGGCGGCGCGCCGTCGATCGCGTGGACGAGCTTGCCGTCCTGCTTGAACGTGTCGGTGACCGCGACCTCGCCGCCGTCCCAGCGCAGCGCGCCGGTGTCGCCCGGCTGTCCGCCGCTCCGCGCGTAGAACACCGTCCGGTCGAGGACGACGCCGCCGTCCGTCGTCTCCACGACGGTCGCGTCGCAGGTCCGCGCGTACGCGTCGGTCGAGAAGAGCTCCTGCGTCATCGCCTGGAGCCTACTCGACGCCCTCGACCTCGTAGGCGCCGGGGAACGAGCGTTCGCCGGCCCGGATCGGGACGGACAACCGGTTCTCCGCAGGCGGGATCGGGCACGACCACTCCGGGTTGTACGCGCAGTACGGGTTGTACGCGTAGTTGAGGTCGACGACCACGGTGCCGTCCGCGTCGGGCGCCTCGACCTCGAGGTAGCGACCCGCCCCGTAGGTCTCGGTCCCGCTCGTTGCGTCGCGGAACGGCAGGAAGAGCTCGTGCATGTCCCGCGAGGAGAACAACGTGACCTCGGCCGGCTCGCCCCCGACGTCGAACCAGACCTTCCCCGCGCGCCGGTACACGCGCTCGTCGCCCGTGGACGTCGGCATCGTGATCCGCTCGGTCGGGTCCACGTCCTGGGTCTCGAGCGGCGCGCGGATCACGAGCCCCGGAGCCTCATCGAAGTACGCGAGCCCCTCGAACGCCGATCGCTGCTCGGGCGTGAGCGGCGAGCGCGGGTCGTCGCGGAAGAACGCGTCCTTCGCGGCCCGGAACTCATCGAGCTCGCTCATGCCAGGTTCAACGGGTCGGCGCCCTGATCCGTTCCCCCGATGAACGACGACACCCGGGTCACGAGCTCGGGGACCCGTTCGAACAGTTCCTGCTGGCTCGCGAACTCGATCAGCTCCGCGTTCGGCAGCAGGTCGGCCAGGATCCTGCCGAGCTCGGCGGGATGGATCTCGTCCCCGTCGATGCAGACGATCTGCGTCGGGATCTCCACCTTGCGGAGCAGCTCCCGGTCCGGGATCGGCCAGTCGTCGACCACGCCGTGGATCGCACGGGCGAGCCCGTCGGGATCGTCGTGCTGCCACAGCACGCGGTCGATCTCGAGACGCCACGGCGTCTCCACGTACTCGGAGAGCCGGCGGGGATCGTTCAGCACCGCGGCGAGCGCCTCCTCGGCCGTCTTGCCCTCGAGGTCGCCCGCGAGCTCGTGGTACTTGCCGGCGAGCGGGAACGGCATGTCGAGTCCCGCCGGCAGGAGCCACACCATGCGTTCGAACCGGTCGGGCTGCCGGCAGACGAGGTTCCCGATCGCGCCGGCGCCGAGCGAGGTCCCGACGGCGACGGTCGCGCCGAACGCCTCGGCCACCGCGTCGACGTCGCGCGCGAAGTCCTCGAAGCGATAGCCGGTCGCCGGGGCGCTCGAGCGGCCGTGGCCGCGGAAGTCGAACCGCACCTTCGTCCCGGGGACGAGGGGCATGAACGCGGCGAGCTCGTTCCGGTTGTTCGTCAGGCCGTGCGCGAGGACCGTGACGGGCTCGCCCTCGCCGTCGACCTCGCAGTACAAGGTGGCGTCTTCGGTTCTGACCTCGGGCACGTCTACCTCATCGGGTCAGGGGCAGCGCTGGGTCCTCAACGTTCGGACACCTCGGGACTCGAGCCACGAGCGATGATCTCCTCGACGACGCTTCCTTTCGCATCAGCGTAGTCCTGGACGTATCTCCACGTGCGTCGTGCGAGCTCACGTTTCCGTCGCCCGTACACCTCTCGGTCGGCAGGGTCGCTGCGGAGCCGGTCGCGGAAGAGCACCATCCGGTCGATCTCGGGGCATCCCTCCGAGAACACGTGGATCTGAACCCTCGGATCCATGCCCACGAACATCCGGTGTTGGTACCAGTCCGGTTCTCTGATCCGTAGAAGGTATCCGGCAGACTCCAGGGGGGTCGCATACGACTTCTCATCAGACGAGTCGGCGACGACCAGCAGGATGTCGATGACCGGCTTGGCCACGAGTCCGGGCACCGAGGTCGAGCCCACGTGCTCTACCTTGAGCGCTCGTTCACTCAGCGCGCCGGTGATCCGCCGGACCTCGAGTGCGAACTGACGAGGCCACGCGGGGTCGTAGTCCACGAGGTCGATCGGGCCGTCGTGCACTACCGGCTCCCCGACGGTCGCGGACCGGATCTCTTCCTCGTTCATCGCTTCGTATGTGCCGAGGTGGAACCGTGACCCATGACGTCTAGTCCTTCGAGGTCGATGGTGCCCACCGGCTCACGGGGAGCCCGCCGAACGTGATCCCCTCGCGACTACGATCGGAGCATGGTTGCCGAGATCACGGTCGAGCCGATGGGCAGCGGACGGTTCACCGTGCAGGTCGACGAGGGCGGTTCCAGCTCGCAGCACGAGGTGACCGTATCGCCACAGGACCTGGAGCGCCTCGGTGCCGGCCGGACGCCGGAGGTGTTCGTTCGCGCATGCTTCGAGTTCCTCTTGGAGCGCGAGCCGAAGGAGTCGATCCTTCCCGCCTTCGACATCGCGGTGATCGGTCGCTACTTCCCCGAGTTCCACGCCACGATCGCCGACACCGAGTGACTCAAGGCTTGCTCGGCATCGGTGGAGGCATCGGCAGGCGCGTTCCGGCCGCGGCGATCGGTTCGGTCACCTTCTTGGGAACGGTTGCCACACCCGCGATGCAGAGCAGCCCGCCGACCACGATGGCCGCCCCCGCAGCCAGCCCGAACCACAGACCGGACCCGACCTCCAGGCCGAGGTCACGAACCTCGTCCATGTCCGTGAGCCGTGCCCAGATCAGCAACCCGCCCGTGAGCAGGGCCGGGATCCCGAACACGACCCGCGCCCAAGCCCAGCGGATCGTCGCCAGGCCGGCGAACAGCATCGCGAGGAGCGCGATGAGGACCGAGCCGGCGCTGGGCTCCATCTCCACCGTCGTGAACCCCGACGTCTGGGTGGTGCTCTGAGGCAGCGCGAAGTAGGCGAAGCTCAGGATGAGGCCGATCCCGACGAGCGATGCACCCCACTGCGCGAGGTCTCGACGGCTCCGGCGCTGTTGCTCCTTGATGCGCTGGCGTTGCTCGGGGGCCATGCGGGCGCGACGGATCAGGAAGGCCGACGCGACCAGGATCGCCCCGAAGGCGAGGATGATTGAGATGTCCATGACGCCTCCTTCTTCCGAGACCATCGTCTCGGAAGGATGGGGCGCCCTACAGGGCCGGTCGACCCCCCCGCTACCGGTACCCGCATCGGGGGCCGTCGGCCTTGGCTTCGGCGTCAGGCGCCCTGGAGCGCGGCGAGCGCGCGCCGCGCCTGATCCAGGTGGAACCGGTCGTGCCCGGCGATCATCGTGAACGTGAGGTCGTAGCTCTCCGGCCCGCGCTCGGCGTGCACGCCGACGCGCGCCCGCTCCGCCTCGGTCGACCGGGCCCAGAGCGCGAGGTTGGCGCGCCGCAAGGCCTCGAACGTCGCGAGCAGCTCGTCCGGGTCGTCCTGGCCGTGGCGAAGCCGGTCGACCCAGAGATCCTGGTCGTAGCCGATCAGCGGTGGCTCGTCGTGCGCCAGGATCCACCGGTACCGGCTCGAGGCGACGAGCTCCGCGTCCGAGGCGTGCCCGAGGCACTCGAGCACCGACCACTCGTCCGGTTCGGGGCGCTCGGCGACGCGGGCGCCCGCCTCCCGGATCAGCTCCCGCCACGCGTCGGCGGCGGTGGCCTGCGC
This sequence comes from Actinomycetota bacterium, assembly GCA_035250725.1. GTDB lineage: Bacteria > Actinomycetota > UBA4738 > UBA4738 > HRBIN12 > DASSJM01. The sequence continues at coordinate 3,947 of DATFEU010000287.1, read as the reverse complement.
GTCGGCCGGGTCGTCGTCCCCGACGAGCCCGACGAGGTGCCGCTGGTAGGCGGTCGACTCGGTGACCGGATCCGGCGATGGGACGCGCTCCACCTAGCCCACCTCCACGACGTCGTCCTGCGGCGCGAACTCGCCCCTGACCGACCGCGCCCATCGCCAGACGAGCCCCGTGAGCGCGAGGAACACCACCCCGGACGCGACGAGGATCGTGCGGACCTGGCCGGGATCGTTCTCGACCCACACGAAGGACAGGATGAGCGCCGGCACGATGAACCCGAGGTTGTACGCGATGTCGAACAGCGCGAACGCTCGCCCGCGGAAGTCGTCCGGCATGGCCTGCTGCACGATCGTGTCGGCCGAGATCTTGCCTAGGAAGAACGAGAAGAACCCGGCGAACAGCAACGCGGTGAACCCCGCGAGCGATACCGGCGCCCCGAACACGATCGTTCCGGCTCCGAGCAGGAGCATCGACGCGAGCAGCAGCCGGATCGGAGGCACGGTGTCCTTCCACCGCTGCGCGAGCACCAGGCCGAGCGCGCCGCCGACCAGCCCGCCCCCGCCCGACAGGCCGAGCGCGACGTTGCTGGCGTCGCCGCCCTCGACGAGGTTCTTCGCGTACAGCGCGAACGTGAAGAGCACGAAACCCCAGAACTGGTACCGCAGCATCTGGAACGAGGTGAGGCCGACGGCGGCCGGGGGGCGCGCCGCCAGCTCACGGATGCCGGCGACGATGTTCCGCAGCACCTGCGACGCCTCCTGCCCGAACGTCGTCTCGTGCACCGACGCCTCGGCGTGCCGCATCCGCGTCGCGACGACGGCTGAGACGATGAACAGTCCGGCACCGGCCACCACGACCAGCCACGCGGGCAGGGCCGCAGCGGCACCGAGCGCGAACCCGATCCCGATCACCTGGAACAGCGCGCCGCCGGCCTGGGACAGTCCGTTGCCTTGCAGCAGGTCCTTGCCGGAGAGCACGTCGGGCATCGCGGCCGACTTCACGGCGAGCGCCACCCGCACGCAGCCTTGGGCCGCGAGGAGCCCGATCACGAGTGCGATCGTGGCGCCCACGTTGCCCTCGGTCGTCGCCCTGCCGAGGGGGAGCAGGGCCACGGCGGCGGCGACGACCACGATCCCGGCCACGACCACGTTGGTCCAGCTCACGACCTTGCGCCGCTGGAAGCGGTCGATGAACACGCCGATGAACGGCGAGATCAGCGTGTAGGGCACGTAGAGGGCCAGGACGACCTTCAGCAGGTAGTTCGCGGACGGCACCGTCGAGACGTCGAACCCCTTCTCGCCGCCGAACGCGATCGACTTGCCGATCGCGCCCTGCACGACGCCCTGACCCGCTTGTGCGAGGAACTGCATGCCGACCAGCACCGAGAAGTCGCGGTTCGAGAAGACCGAGAACATCCCGTTGAAGAAGCGGCCGAACCCGTTCAGCGCGCGCAGGATCGGCCGGGCGCCGAACCGCAGGCCGACCGCGGCCAGCGTGGCGAGCCCGAGCGACGCCCACCCGTGGGCGACGTCGAACGGCGCCCGCGTGACGGCGACCACCACGATGCCGGACAGCAGGACGAGCGCGATCGAGATCCCCGGGACGAGCGCGACCTTCAGCCATCCGTCGTCGAGCTCGAACCACCGCGCGGCGATCGCGCCCGGCAGCACCAGCAGCAGACCGAGCGCGAACAGCACCCACAGCGTGTGCCCCACGTTGTCGAACGCGGTCGGGTGCTCGGCGTAGAAGCGGGTCACCTGCTCCTCGGCCGCCCGTGCCGCCGCCAGCGCGTCCTCGGACGGCGTGGACAGCCCGTCGCCCGTGATCACCGCGATGTCGTCGCCGAGCACGAGCAGCTCCCCGGGCGCCTCGTCGAGCAGGTTCTCGTTCACCGTGCCCTCGTTGAACTGGCGGACGAGGAAGGCGACCGGCGGGCCGGGGTACTCCTCGCGAAGCTCCGTGAGCTCCCGGTGGAAGCCCCGCGACATCTTGTTGTAGGTGTCGTCGGTGAGCACGGTCGGCTGGTCGGCGAGGAAGTCGTCCACCTCGCCGAAGTACGTCATCGACCGTTTGACCGCGTCGCCGGGCAGCCCGGTACGCGAGACGTTCGTGAACGTCTTCGACCAGCCGTAGGACTGATACGTGTCGCCGAAGTTCACGATGAAGACCACCGGCGAGTCCTCGGGCGTGTTCTCGACGATCGCGTTCGTCGCCGCGAGGGCCGTGCGGGTCGGCTGGTCGATCCACTGGCTGTCCGGGTTCGCCCAGTTCGAGGACTCGCGGCCCGAGAGCCAGATGTACCCGAACGAGCCAACGATCACGAGCGACGCGACCACGCCTGCGACCTTCGCGAGCCCGTCCCGCTTCCACAGCCACTTGATCGCGACGTACGCGCCGAGGCCACCGAGCGCGAACAGGGCTACGGTCGCGTTCATGAACCGGTAGTAGGGGTACGCCGCGCCGGTGATCCAGCCGAACATCCCGACGAGCGGCAGCAGCATGATCGCCGCGAGCGAGCCGAACTGGTTCGAGGGCTCGTGGTCCCTGCGCGCACGCCAGATCGTCCAGCCGACCGCGAGCAGGACGAGCGGCACGAGGATCGCGGGCTGCAGCGAGTCCACCCACCCGTCCAGGCGCTTGAGGAACACCTCCTTCGTGTACGGCGGTGGGAGTGCGGCGTCGGCGAGCGAGCCCGCGACGCCCCACGGCGAAACGAGCCAGGACGCGAGCCCGAAGATCATCCCGAAACCGGTGGCCATCAGCGACGGGCCGAGCTCCTTCAGCGGTGGGCCGAGATGGAACCGGCTCGTCAGGACGCGCAGCCCGAAGAACGTCATCAACGAGAAGCCGAAGATCACGCACGTGGTCGGATGCGTGAACGCGGCGGCGACGCCGAATACGAACAGGGCGCTCCGCGCGCCCCACGACGTTCGGCCCGGTGGGAAGAACGCGAGGATCAGCGACAGGAAGTACAGGACGGTGATGTTGTCCAGGTAGCCGACGTACGGCGTCGTCATGAACAGCGCCGCCGTCGAGAGCATCACGAGGAGGAAGAGCAACGGGTCGCGGTGCGTGCGCCAGGAGAACGCCCCGAGGGCCAGACCCGTGAGCGCCGGGACGCCCACCATCATGAACGCGCTGAACGTATACAGGTCGATCCCGGCGACCTGCTGCAGGATCGAGCCGTAGAGCGGCACCGTCACTCGGTAGCCGCCGCCGAACATCGAGAACGGACCCCAGTCTCCGGCGATCAGCCCGGGGTCGTCGCTCATCATCAGGTTCGATCGCCAGGTGTACCAGGCGGGGTCTCGAGTCGGGGCGCTGATCGAGGGATCGCGCAGGAACGTCCACCCGAACGCGAGCAGCACCAGCGCGATCGCCGCGATCAGGATCAGGGGACTCGACAGCCGCCCCCGCCGTCCCGGCTCGGGAGCCTGGACGGCCGCCTCGGAGCGGTCCTTCGTCAACGCCATCGTGTGCCGTGTCCCCCTCGGGCCCTCACGCTCCCCGTCCGGCCTGGTGGGGGCCGGCCAAGGATACGCGACGACCCGGGAGCGGGCCGAGAACCCCGGTCATCTCGGCGCGCGGGCCGCGGCCGGCGAGGGTCTCACTGGTATCGCCTCGGCGGCTCGTCGGGGAACGGCTCCCCGATGCAGTCGGTCGGGAGCGGCAGCAGATCGGGCGGCCTCGGCCGCTGGTCGAAGTCGAAGGAATCCAACAGCGGCGTCGCCATCCGGTCTCGCTCGGCGAGCTGGGGCAACCCCCAGTTGTCCTCGATGAACCGCACCGGCGAGGAGAACTCGGCCAACTCGTGGCTCACGTGCCCGTGCTTCGCGTACGGCGAGATCACTTGCATCGGCGCCCGGATCCCGAACCCGAACACGTCGACCTGCGGCGGCGGCACGTGGTCGTAGAAGCCGCCGTAGTCGTCCCACGTGAGGAAGATCGC
>DATFEU010000291.1:0-8175 GCA_035250725.1 Actinomycetota bacterium | reverse complement strand
GCGGTTCACGCCCACCTCTGCGGTCGCGGCCGTGTACGGGCCCTCGAACACGCCGGACTCGAACCCCGAGTGGTACACGACGAAGTTCGCGTCGCGGTGCATCCGCGCGGCGGGACCGACGTCCATCGGCGACGAGTACCGGCTCCCGCCCGACAGGCCCTTGTGCACGCAGATCGTCGGGATGCCGAGCTCGAGGCTCCTGCGGATGAACGGCTCGCCCACCGCCGGAAGGCCCCGCTCGTGGTCGTCGAGCCACCACGCGCCGCCACCGGGATCGAAGAAGTCCGGGAAGTGCGTGAACGTCTTCCAGGCCCGGATCTCGTGGCGGCTCGCGGTGTCCTCCATCCCACGCAGCACCGAGTCGAGCGATCCGACGTTCGGCAGGACCTGCCCGTGCAGCAGCACCCGTTCGTCGCGGCAGAGGCCTTCGACGATGCGTCGGGTCTCGGCCATGATCTCTGGCGACAGCGGGGACCCCTCCGGGTAGATCGGCAGCGCCGAGAGCACGACCACGTCCGTGTCGCTCCGGATGAAGAACGACTCGAGGAAGTGCTCGATCGAGTAACACGCGCGCGGGTCGTCCTCGCCGCAGTACTGCTGCGGGAACGACGCGTAGAACCCCTCGCCGTGGAAGACCGGGTTGAGGTCGTACTCGAGCAGGTGGCCCTGCACGTCCATGATGAACTCCTCGCCGCCGATCGCCTCCCCCGCGGCCTCGGGCTCGGTCGTCGCCTCCGGCGGGACCGAGAAGCCCCCGCCCGGCTCGCTCGCCGGCACCTCCGGCCTCGCGCGGTGCGCCTCCCTCGTGCACGCGTCGAGCGCGAGCAGCACGGTGGAGGCCGCACAGAGGGAGCGCAGGAACCGGCGGCGCGGCATCGCGAGCCGGTCGGCGGCCTCGGCGCACGCGTCGGTCGCGCGGCGGGCGGCCTCGCGGACCACAGGGCTCGGCGGGCGAGGGTCGTACTCGCCGTTCGAGCAGGGCCCGAGCGGGATCGGGAGCTCTGGTTCGTCCACGGTCTCGGAAGGCAGACCCGGTCCGCGCGCCGGCGGTTCCGGCGCCGCTTCCCTTCAGCGTAGGCTCCGGACGTGGACGTTCGCACCTTCCTGCTGGAGCACCCGCCGTTCGACGCGCTTTCGGACGAGGACCTCGACCGGGTGGTCGCGAGCGTCGAGATCGAGCACTTCGCCCCGGGCACGGTGATCCTGCGGCAGGCCGGCGCCCCGGCGACGCACCTGTTCGTCGTGCGCCGGGGCGAGGTCGAGATCCTCGACGACGCACGCGTGATCGACGTCGGCCGAGAGGGCGAGGTGTTCGGCATGTGGTCACTCCTCGGACAGGTGGCGCCGACGGCCTCCGTCCGCGCATCCCAGGACACGCTCTGCTACCTGATCGACGAGGCGGTCGCGAGCGAGGTGTTGCGCACCGGCGCGGGCATCGCCTTCGTGGTGGAGCGCGTCCGTCGACGGATCGCTCGGGTCGACGAGACCCTGAAGGCTGACATCGACCCCGTCCGGTACCGGGAGGTGGGTGCGATCGTCCGGCGGCCCCCGGTCACCTGCGAGCCCACGATGCCGGTCGCCGACGCGGCCGCGCTCATGGCGCGCGAGCGGATCTCGAGCCTCCTGGTCCCGTCACCGGATGGCGGGGTCGGGATCCTCACGGACCGCGACCTGCGGTCCCGCGTCGTCGCCGAGCGGCGCGGCGGCGATACGCGCGTCGGCGAGGTCATGACGCCTCGCGCCGAGACCGTCCGTGCCGACGCGATGGCGGGCGAGGTCCTGCTCCGCATGCTCGAGGGCGGCTTCCACCACCTCCCCGTGGAGGACGGCGGCGGGCGACTGATCGGCGTCGTGACCGACACGGACCTCATGGGCGTCGGCCGCGAGACCCCGTTCGCACTGAAGAGCGCGGTCGAACGCGCCGCCGACCGGGACGGGGTCGTGGCGGCGCTTCGAGAGCTCCCCCGCGTGGTGGCCACGCTCGTCGACTCGAGCGCCGACCCGGTGGACGTCGGCCACGTGATCGCGTTCTCGATCGACGCTGCGACACGCCGCCTGATCGAGCTCGGCATCGGCGAGTTCGGCGAGCCGCCGGTCCGCTGGACGTGGCTCGCGCTCGGGAGCGCCGCCCGGCAGGAGCAGGCGATGCGGACCGACCAGGACCACGCGATGTCGTTCGAGGGCGACGCGGAGGAGGCGAACCGGGCGCTCGGCCCCCTCGCCGAGTTCGTCGCGGCCGGGCTCGAGTCGGCAGGGATAACTCGGTGCGAGGCGAAGGTGATGGCGACGAACGAGGCCCTGCGGCTCTCGCTCGATGACTGGATCGCCCGCTTCGAGCACTGGATGAACGAACCGAGCCCGAAGGCGAGCGAGCAGTTGTCGATCGTCTTCGACTTCCGCGCCGTCGCCGGCGACCTCAAGGCGGAGACCGCACTGAACGCGGCGATGGCCACCGCCGTCGAACACCCCGTGTTCCTCCGGCACCTCGCGCACCGGGCGCTCGACGCCAAGCCACCGATCGGCTTCACGCGCGGGCTGGTCCTGGAGCACGGGGACAGCCACCGGGGCACCGTCGACCTCAAGCACGGCGGCATCCTCGTCATCGGGAACATCGCGCGCGCGTACGCGATCCGCTCGGGCGTCGCCGCCAAGCGGACGCTCGAACGCCTTCGCGCGGCCGAGGGGCTCGGCGCGATCGACGCGGAGACGCGCGAGGGGCTGGAGGAGGCCTTCCGGTTCCTGTGGGAGGTCCGGTTGCGCCACCACGTCGAGCGATGGCGAACGGGCGAGCAGCCCGACGATTTCGTCGACCCCGACGAGCTCGGCGCGGTCGCGCGGAACGGCCTCAAGGAGGCGTTCCGGATCGTCGCGCGTGCGCAGAAGGACGTCGCGCTCGAGACGGGCTCGAGGTTCCGCTAGCCGGGGCCCTCGCCGGGCCCGGCGGGCTCGGTGCCGGCGGGCCCCGAACCGAGGGAGCTGCCCATCGCGTGGTACCCCCCGTCGACGTGCACGAGCTCGCCGGTGATCCCTCGCGAGAGGTCCGAGAACAGGAACGCGATCGTGTCGGCGACCGGGGTCGCGTCGGTCGGGTTCCAGCCGAGCGGCGCGCGGGTGCCCCACCCGTCCGCGAGCGCCTGGAATCCGGGTATCCCCTTGCCGGCGATCGTCCGCAGCGGTCCGGCCGAGACCGTGTTCACGCGGATCGCGTGGGGTCCGAGGTCGCGGGCGAGGTACCGCGTGATCGATTCGAGCGAGGCCTTGGCCACGCCCATCCAGTCGTAGATCGGCCACGCCACCCGCGCGTCGAAATCCAGCGAGACGATCGAGCCACCGTGCTCGCGCATGTGCGGCAGCAGCCCGGCCGCGATCGCCTTGAGCGAGTACGCGCTCGTCTGGATCGCGGTGCCGACGCTCTCCCAGGGCGTGTTGAGGAAGTTGCCGCCGAGCGCGTCCTGGGGCGCGAACGCGATCGCGTGCAGGAACCCGTCGAGCCGCCCCCACCGCGATCCGATCTCCGTCGAGATCGCCTCGATGTGCTGCGGGTCGTTCGCGTCCATCTCGAGCACGTCGACGGGCTGTGGGAGGCGACGCGCGGACTTCTCCGTGAGCCCCATCGCGCGGCCGAACGAGGTCAGCACGATCTCGGCACCCTGCTCCTGGAGTGAGGCCGCCGACGCGTAGGCGATCGACTCGCGCGTCAGCACGCCGGTGACGAGCAGCTTCTTGCCCTCGAGCAGCATACGACACCCCCTTCGGCGAGCGCCATGCTAGCGAGGATCCGCGGGCGACCCGTCACCCCGGCTGGTTGAATCGAACCGTGGATCTCCGGGCCGTCGCGAAGGTCGACCTGCATCGCCACCTCGAGGGCGCGATCAGGCTCCAGACGCTGCTCGATCTCTATCGGCACGCCGGTGAACCGCTCGACGTCGCGTCGGGCGAGACGCTCGCGCAGACCGCCCAGGTGCTCGGGCCGATGGACGGGCTCGAGGCCGTGCTGTCGCGGTTCGGGATCGCGCAGGGCGCGTTCTTCGACGAGGCCGCCTGCGAGCGCATCGCGTACGAAGCCGTCGAGGACCTCGCGGCCAACAACGTGCGGCTGGCGGAGCTGCGGTTCTCGCCCGAGTTCCTCTGCGAGGTGCACGATCTGGACTGGGACGCGGCGATGGCGGCCATCACGCGGGGCGTCGAACGCGCGCGCGCCGACCACGACGTCGCGGTCGGGCTCATCGCGATCGCGAGCCGCAACTACGGACTCGGGTCGGCGGAGCGGACGATGGAGTTCGCGCTCCGGCATCGCGACCGGCTCGTGGCGTTCGACCTCGCCGGGGACGAACGCGCCTATCCGCCGTCGCTCTACGTCGACCTGGTCGCGCGCCTCCACGGCTCCGGCCTGAAGCTCACCACCCACTATGGCGAATCGGGCGGTCCGCCGTTCCCGCGCGAGGCCGTCGAGGCTCTTGGGTCGCTCCGGCTCGGCCATGGCGTGAGCGTCGCCTGGGACCCGGAGGTGACCGCGCTGATCCGGGAGCGACACGTCACGCTCGAGATGTGCCCCACCTCGAACCACCGGACGAAGGCGGTCGCGTCCGTCGAGCAGCATCCGGCGCTGGCGTTGCTGCAGCAGGACGTCGCGGTCACGATCAACACGGACAACCCGGGGCTGTTCGCGATCGATCTCACCCACGAGCTCGAGGCGTGCCGGGACCGGCTGGGGTTCACCGACGACGACCTCCGACGCGTGACCGCCAACGCGCTCGAGGCGAGCTTCGTAGAGGACGCCGTGAAGGAGGACGTCCGCGCCCGACATTTCGGCTGGGTCGACTAGCGCTCCTCCAACGCCCGCAGGGCGTCCCACTGCTCCCGTGTGATGCCGGGGAACGTGTAGTAGCTCGCGCCGAGGACCTCGCGCTCACGCACGGTCTGGACGAACCCGCGCGTCTCCCCGCCCGTCGCGTCGAACGAGATGCCGCCGACGACGTGGATCGGGACCCGCATGCCCGAGGTCTCCTCGCGGATGATCTGCACGTTCTTGGCCGTGTACCAGCCGGACAGCCGGGGCCCCTTCACGCGGTAGGTGTAGTACGTCATCGGCAGGAACACGTCGTAGGTGGCGGCGAGGCGCCGCCATGGGAAGCCGGGCCAGAACCTCGGATCGGCGACCTTCAGCCGGTGCGGCGAGGCGACGATCGCACCGAGCGGATAGTCGGACCCGACCGCTCGACGGATCCGGTCCGAGAGCGCGAGCAGGCGTCGGGTCCTGACCCACGGACGTGCGACCTCCGGAGACTCGATGTCGAGTGCGAACGAGTCGAACCGGCTGCCGCTCGCGGTCCGGAACTTGATCGCGTGGAGGGTTCGGCGCAGGTCGACGCCGACGTGCCGGAAGCCTGGCAGGTACCAGGCGACCACTCGAAGGTCGGTGCGGCTCGCGGCATCGAGGAACTCCGCCACGCCTCCGGGGTGCACGAACGGCTGACGCCGCGAGTAGTTGGAGGTCTGCAGGTACACGGTCCGCACGCCGTGCGCCACCATCGAACGGACGGTGGCGCCGGGATGCTTCCACGCCTCGTCGTCGTAGATGTCGATCCACGTGCCGAGGCCCCCGTAGACGGCTGCCGCCTCGCTGGCCTCGCGATCCGCCTCCGGTCCATCCGGCCCCTTCGAACCCGGCTCCGCGCTCGAAGCGAGGGGGGACGTCGCGGTCGACAGGTCGGGGCCCGCCGGCGCTTCGGCGGTGCCCAAGACGTCCGGCGAGGACTCGCACGCCCCCACCATTCCGATCGAGATCATCGCGAGCGCGAGCGCCCGTGCCGAACGAAGCCGCATGACCTTCCCCCCTGCTCGGTCCAGGCCTGGAGATAGAGAACGTCCGAACCCGCCCGAAGGTTCGGTCGATCGCGAGATCGGCATGAGCGGACGTCGGCGATCGGCGGCGGGCGGGATCGAGGGGGGCGGCGTCGACGGGTGGACGGCTACGATGTGCGGCCAAGCGTCAGAGGAGGAAGTCGCACGGCGATGCCAGGACCCGGTTCCCCGGCGCGAGCGCTGTTCGAACGCTATTGGCGCGGGTTGCTCGAGTCCGAGCCCGTGCTCGGAACGGCCGTGGGCGACGAGCGGTTCGACGACCGGCTCCCGGACCCCGGGCCGGCGGGGCGCGCCGCGCGGGAGACCCTGCATCGGGGCGCGCTCGATGAGCTCGCCCGCCTGGACGGTGAACCCCTCGACGACGACGAGCGGGTCACGCTCGACATCCTCGAGGCGATCGCGCGCCGCGATCTCGCCGCGCTGGAGCACCGCACCGACCGTCTGTGGGTGACGAGCCACCTCTGGGGACCCGTCGGTCTCATCGGCGAGCTCGCCTCGCTCCAGCGCACCGACACGCCGGAGCGGCTCGATCGCTACGTCGCCCGGATCGAGGCGACGCCCGACTTCTACGCGGCGGCCGTGGACGTCATGGAGGAGGCGGAGGCTTCGGGGGTCGTGTCCCCGAGGATCGTGGTCGAGCGTGCGATCGCGCAGGCCGAGCGTGTCGTGGGGTCGGGGGCCGAGGGTTCGCCCGCGCTCGCCCCGCTGGCGCCGGACGACGCTGCGGGACGCGAGCGCGTCGCCACCGCCGTCTCCGAACACCTCCTGCCGGCGCTCCAGGGCTACCTCGAAGCGCTCCGCGACCACCTGCCGAAGGCGACCGAGACGATCGGACTCGGCGCGCTCCCCGACGGTGACGCGATGTACGCGGCCCAGATCCTGTCCTGGACCACGCTCCCGCTCGTTCCCGGCGAGGTGCACGACCTCGGGGTCGAGGACCTCGCGAAGATCCAGGACGAGCGACGTCGCTCGGCCGAGATCCTCGGGCACGGGAGCGCCGCGGCCGCGACCGCGGCCCTCGAGCAGCGCGGCGCGAACGCGTTCGCCTCCAAGGCCGAGCTGAAGGCGTTCGCCGAGGAGCAGGTCCGGCGGAGCTGGGACGAGGCCCCCCGCTGGTTCGGCCGGTTGCCGAGAGCGAACTGCGAGGTGCGACTCGTGGAGGAGTTCCGCGAGGCGGACATGCCGTTCGCCTTCTACAACCAGCCGACGCTGGACGGCTCCCGGCCCGGCGTGTACTACGTCAACGGGTTCGACCTCGCCGACAAGCCACGGCATCACCTCGCCTCGACCACGTACCACGAGGCGAACCCCGGCCACCACTTCCAGATCGCGCTCGAGCAGGAGATGGCCGACCGGCCTTCGCTCCGCCGCTTCGGCGGGTTCCTCGCGGGGAGTGCGTTCACCGAGGGGTGGGGCCTGTACAGCGAGCGGCTCGCCGACGAGATGGGGCTGTACGCGGACGAGGCCGAGCGCCTCGGCATGCTCGACCTGCAAGGCACACGGGCCGCCCGACTGGTGGTCGACACCGGCATCCACGCGCTCGGCTGGACGCGCGAACGGGCGATCTCGGCGCTCGAGGAAGCGGGGTTGCCACCGGGCGAGTCCGTGATCGAGACCGACCGCTACATCACGATGCCCGGCCAGGCGCTGTCGTACAAGATCGGCCAGTTCGAGATCGAACGCCACCGTGCTGCGGCCGCCGAACGCGACGCATTCTCCCTCTCGGCGTTCCACGATCGGATCCTCGCGCTCGGCTCGCTCCCGCTCGCCGCCCTGCGCCGCGAGCTCGCTCGCTGAGGGGCTCGCGACCATCCAGCCGGCTGACTACCCAGAAGGACCTACGTCTTCCTCACCTTCGGATCTGGGCACATCGCCCCGTGCGCTCGGGACGCCCATCGGCCGATACCTGGAGGGCACGAGCGAACCCAGGACGATGCCGATGTTCCGCAGGGTCACCCGGATACTGCTCCCGCGTTCCTTGCCCGCGTCGTGGCCGGCGGGGCGCTCCCCGTTTCGGCGAACCCCCCCCGAAGGAGGTCGTCCGGAACCAGGGATGGTTCACGGTCCCCGACATCGCCTGCGACGGCTTCACGCTGACCGAGGAGATGGACTCGGAGTACATCCAGATCACGACGTACTTCAGCAAGGCCGGAGGAAGAGATCGAGGAATCGATCATGGCGAACTTCTTCGGAACGATCACGAACAGCGTCTCGGGAAACGCCTACCGAGACCACGCGACGTTCACGGAGACCTACGACCTGGTCAACGGGACGACCACCGTCTCCGGTCAGAGCTACCACTACATTCGT
>DATFEU010000252.1:0-14097 GCA_035250725.1 Actinomycetota bacterium | reverse complement strand
CGGCCTGTCGGGCACCGGGAAGACGACGACGACGTTCACGACGCAGAACGACTCGCTGCCGGTGCAGGACGACTTCGTCGCGCTGATGCCGGGTGGTCACGCCCACGGCACCGAGAACGGCTGCTTCGCGAAGACGTTCAGTCTCGATCCGGACTTCGAGCCGAACATCTACAACGCGGTCGTCAAGCCCACGACGTACCTGGAGAACGTCTACCAGGACGAGCGCGGCGCGGTGAATCTCTTCGAAGAGAGCCACACGCAGAACGGACGCGCGGTGTTCCGCATGGACGATCTCGCCCGCTCGCGATCGGCCACCGAGGTTGGCACCGTCGACTACCTCCTGATCCTCAACCGGAACGAGAACATCATCCCGGCGGTCGCGAAGCTCGATCAGGAACAGAGCGCCGCGTACTTCATGCTCGGCGAGACGACCGGCACGTCGGCCGGGGGCGCCTCGGAGGCCGGGAAGTTCCTGCGCGTCCCGGGCACGAACCCGTTCTTCCCCCTCCCCCACGACCTGCAGGGGAACCGCCTGCTCGAGCTGCTCGCCACCCACCCGATCGAGACCTACCTCCTGAACACCGGACGGGTCGGCGGCAAGGAGGACGACGACCGCTCGAAGAAGGTGAAGATCCCGCACACCTCGGCATGCGTGAAGGGCATCGCGGAGCAGACGATCTCGTGGGTTCGCGACGAAGACTTCGGGTACCTGGTCGCCGATACCGTCCCGGGGTTCGACGACGTCGAGCTGCTGCAGCCGCGGCGGCTGTACGAGCGCGAACGCCGGCTGCTCGAGTACACCGAGGGCGTCGAACGCCTCAAGGCGGAGCGCATCGCCCGGCTGGAGGAGTTCCCCGAGCTGTCGCCCGAGATCGTCAAGGCTGTCGGCTAGGCGGCGGCGTCTCGTCCAACGAGTCCCCGCCCTCCCCGCGTCGCCCGAGGAACCATCCGGCGCCGAGCTGGAGCAGCGCGAGCACCAGCGGCACCATGAAGTACCAGCGATACTGCTCGAGCTCGTCGAGAGCCGCGCGCCCCTGGACGTCGATCGTGGCGTAGAGGAGGAAGAAGCCCGCGATCGCGAACCACAGCCCGATCCGGCCGGTGAGGTACAGCGCGTAGAGCAGGTGATCGACGACGTCCGTGCCCTCGAACGGCCGCCGCCCCCAGTACCAGATCGAGCGAAGCCCACCCGCGACGAACACGCAGGCGATGACGAGCTCGACCGTCCTCACGCGCGGGGCCCGGCGGAGCGCGCGATCGCCTTCACGACCTCCCCGTCGCTCGTCTGATCGAAGTCCCGGTACCACTCCCCGACGGCGAAGAACGGCTCGGGCGTCTCGAGCACGAGTACGTCGTCCGCCTCTGCGGCCAGTCGCTCGAGGGCCTGCGGCGGCGCGACGGGGACGGCAAGGATCACGCGCGACGCCCCCTGCGCCCGGGCCCAGCGAAGGGCGGCGATCGCGGTCCCGCCGGTCGCGACGCCGTCGTCCACGATCACGGCGACCCGCCCCCGCACCGCGACGGCAGGGCGACCCTCGCGGTACGCGTGCTGCCGTCGTTCGATCTCGGATTCCTGAGCCGCGATCTCGCGCTCGAGGTACTCGTCGCTCACCCCGAGACCGGCGACCATCCGCGGATCCAGGACCCGCACACCCGGGGCGACCGCTCCCAACCCGAGCTCGGGATTGCCCGGTGCGCCGATCTTCCGCGGCACGACGACGTCGAGCGGCGTGCCGAGCGCGCGAGCGACCGCCTCGCCGACGAGGACGCCGCCGCGTGGGATCGCCAGCACCACGGCGTCCGGACCGACCCGCTCCGCAAGCGCACGCCCGAGCCGTTCCCCCGCCTCGACCCGGTCGGCGAAGATCAGTGACCTCCTCCGATCACCGCTCCGCATCGTCCTGGATCTCCTGCCGCGCCCGCTCCTCCTCGAGCTCGCGCCGGCGGTCACGGATGACCTTCTCGGGAGGGGGCATCGGCTTGCGGATGCGGCGGTACGAGGCGAGCGGATCCTCCTCCCGCGAGCGCTTCTTCTTGCGGGACGCCACGGTTCGATCATCGCACGACGCGCGGCCGATCGCCCTCGCCCATCTTCGGCGCGTTTGTCGCCCCGCCGGAGCCGCGCATAGCATGGCCGCCCGCGAACGAGGAGGTCAGCGTGGTTCAGGCCTACATCCTGATCCAGACCGAGGTCGGCAAGGCGGCGCAGGTGGCGAAGGAGGTCCGCGACATCGCCGGCGTCGCGGAGGCCGAGGACGTCACCGGGCCGTATGACGTCATCGTGCGCGCCGAGGCGAAGAACGTGGACGAGCTCGGAAGGCTCGTCGTCGCCAAGATCCAGGGCGTCGAGGGCATCACCCGCACCTTGACCTGCCCCGTCGTCCACCTGTAGTCCCCGTCGTTCCCGCCGGGTCGATGCCGACGGGTGCGCCCGTTAGGTTCCGCTGCTCTTCTTCCGCTCGGACTCGTGGCGTTCGATCGCGAGCTCGATCAGGCGGTCCACGAGCTGCGGGTACGTCAGGCCCGACGCCTCCCACAGCCGCGGGTACATCGAGATGCCCGTGAACCCCGGGATCGTGTTCACCTCGTTCAGGAACAGGCGATCCTCGTCCATGAGGAAGAAGTCCGCTCGGGCCATCCCGCTGGCGTCGATCGCGCGGAACGCGGCGATCGCGATCCGCTGGAGCTCCTCGAGCGTCTCCGCCGGAACGTCGGCCGGGATCACGAGCTCCGCGCCGTGCTCGTCAAGGTACTTGGCCTCGTAGTCGTAGAAGTCGTGGCCTCGCGGGACGATCTCGCCCGCGACCGAGGCGACAGGGTCGTCGTTGCCGAGGACCGAGACCTCCAGCTCCCGAGCGCGCTCCATCGAACGCTCGAGGACCCCTTTCCTCCCGTACCGGAACGCCTCCTCGAGCGCGCCGCGTAGCTCCCTCGGATCGCCGACCTTACGGATCCCGATCGAAGAGCCGAGCGCCGCCGGCTTCGCGAACATCGGGTACCCGAGATGGTTCGCCCGAGCCTCGACCGCCTCGGGATCCTCCCCCCATTCCCGTTCGTGGACGACCTCGTACGGCACGACCGGGATGCCCGCCGCCTGGAACAGCACCTTCTGCACCGCCTTGTCCATCCCGAGGGCCGAGCCGAGCACGCCCGAGCCGACGTACGGCAGTCCGGCCATCTCGAGCAGCCCCTGGATCGACCCGTCCTCCCCGTAGGGCCCGTGCATCACGGGGAACACCACGTCGACCGACGTTCGGGCCCCGTCGGGGGCGACGAGCGCGTGCGAGCCGGGTTCCTGAGCGAGCGCCACCTCCGCGCCGGACCCGGGGATCACGCGGGGCAGCTCGGCGTGCCCACCGACGGGAAGAGCGGGCGGCCCCGCGGGCATCAACTGCCACCGGCCGTCCTTCGTCACGCCGATCGCGATCGCCTCGTAGCGCTCGCGATCCAGGGCGTCCATCACCGAACGTGCGGACAGCACGCTGATCTCGTGCTCGGCCGAACGACCTCCGAAGACGATCGCGACGCGCCGTCTCGAGCCCGGGGGGCTAACGCTCGCGCGTTCGCGCTCGCTTCTTGAGCCCCCCGGACCCCCCGTCACACCTTCTCCAGCGCCCGTTCGAGATCGGCCTTCAGGTCGTCCGGATCCTCGAGCCCCACGCTCAGGCGGATCAGCCCGTCCGCGATTCCCCCCGCCTCCCTCGCCGCAGGGTCGAGCTGTCGATGCGTGGTCGAGGCCGGGTGGCACACGAGCGTCTGGACGCCTCCGAGGCTCGCCGCGACCCAGGCGAGCTCGAGGGCGTCGCAGAAGCGCTGCCCCGCGTCGACCCCGCCGACGACCTCGAACGCCGCCATCCCGCCGAACCCGCGGACGAACTGACGCCGGGCGACTTCGTGCTGCCGATGGGACGGGAGCCCCGGATAGTGCACGCGTTCGACCTTCGGATGACCCTCGAGCCACGTCGTGAGGTCGCGCGCCGTCCGCGAGTGCCGCTCCATCCGGACCTCGAGCGTCATCAGCCCGCGCATCGAGAGCCACGCCTCGAGCGGCGCCATCGTCCCTCCGGTCTCGATCACGGTCGAGCGCAGGCCGGCCATCCGCTCCTCGCTGGTGCACACGACGCCACCGATCAGGTCGCTGTGGCCCCCGATGTACTTCGTGGCCGAATGCAGGACGTAGTCGAACCCGTACCCGGCCGGGTTGCACAGGTACGGCGATGCGAACGTGTTGTCGATCGCGCTCGGCACCCCTGCCTGGGTGGCGATCCGGCCGAGGGCATCGAGGTCGGCGACCGTGACGTTCGGGTTCGCGATCGTCTCGACGTACAGGAGCACCGCACCGTCGAGGGCCTCCCCAACGGCCTCGTGATCGTGCGGACTCACGAAGCGAACGTCGATCCCGTACCGCCGCAGCACGCTGTCGAACAACGTATGGGTCCCGCCGTACAGCTCGGCGCTCGCCACGATCGCGTCGCCGCTCCGCGCGAGCGTCGTCGCGACGGTGTGGATCGCCGCCATGCCGGAGGCGAACGAGATCGCCGACCCCGTCCCCTCGAGCTCTGCCATCACGCGCTCGAACGCGAGCAGGGTCGGATTGCCGTAGCCGCGCGTGTACGTGTAGCCGTGACGGCGGAAGTTGATCGTCTCCGCGAAGGCCTCGGACGTGTCGAACCGGAACGTGGCGGTCTGATAGAGGGGGATGCTCGGCGCGTCCTGCTCGACCGGCGGGAGTTCCTGACCGTGGATCGCGCGGGTCGCGAACCCTCGCTCGGGAGCGGCGTCCATCCGGTCAGCCTATCGCCGCGTCCAACGGGCGGGGTATCCGGCGCGCAGGCGACCGACCAGGCCGCTCAGCTCGGCCATCATGTCATCGGTCCGCGAGCGGAGCGTGGCCCCCTCCGCCTCTGCCGACCCGAGATCCATCGGCTCGCCGGCGAGGAGCCAGATCGGCCGGCCGAACGCCAGGCTCTGCCGCCCGCTCTTGCGCCAGACGTACTGCCCGCCCCAGGTCGCGACCGGGAGGACGGGGACGCCGGTCATCCGGGCGAGCCGGACGATCCCGGTGCGCCCGCGGCCGGGCGAGTGGTCGGGGGCGGACGTCACCGTCGTCCCCTCCGGATAGATCACGACCACCTCGCCGGAATCGAGCGCGCGGCGCGCATCCTCGAGCGGCGACTGGTCGCCGGTGCCCCGTCGCACCGGGATCTGCCCCGCCCCCCGCAGCGCGGTCCCGACCAGCGGGACGTCGAAGAGCTCCTGCTTGGCGAGGAACCTCGGCCGGCGTCCGGCCTTGATCACGAAGTACGCGTGCGCGAACGGATCGAGGTACGAGAGATGGTTCCCCGCGACGATGAGCGGACCCGTCGCCGGGATCTCCTCGAGACCCTCCATCCGCCAGTTGAACCACAGCTGGAACGGGGGACGAAGCCCGAGCTCGAGCGCTCGATACCAGGGTTCCACGACCGGCCTCCTCCCGCCGCGGACGGATGGTATCCGGTCCGCCGGAGGCCGATGACGACAGGAGACGATCGACGCATCGGTCACGTTGCGCGCGCGCGGCTAGCCTTGAGGCGTGCGCGTCCTCGCCGTACCCGTGAAGTCGCTCTCGCGTGCCAAGTCGCGCCTGTCACCGGCGCTCTCGGATCTCGAGCGCGGGGCGCTCACGCTGGCGATGCTCGAGGACGTCCTCGACGCGTCGCTCGGGGTTCCGGGTTGGGAGACCTGGGTCGTCTCACCCGACGAGGTGGCCCTCGAGATCGCGGCTCGGCGGGGCGCCCGGCCAGTCTCGGAGGCCAAGCCTCCTCTCGCCAACGCGATCCGACAGGTGGAGTCGCTCGCGAACGACGGAGGCGCCGGCACCCTCGCCGTGCTCCCCGCCGACGTCCCGCTCGTGACGGCCGAGACGCTGCACGTCGCGCTCAGGACGCTCGGAGCCGTCGTGCTCGCGCCCTCCGCCGACGGCACCGGGACCAGCCTGCTGCTGCGCCGGCCCCCGAGGGCGATCCCGGCGCGCTTCGGCCCGGATTCGTTCCGCCGCCACGTCCAACTCGCCACCGAGCGGGGGCTCCCGGTCTCGGTGGTGGATCGGCAGGAGCTGTCGTTCGACGTGGACCGTCCCGGAGATATCCTCACGCTGCTCGCCGACGGTCGGCGAGGTCGAACGCGAGAGGTGTGCCTCGAGATGGATCTCGACGCGCGACTCCGCGCATGACCGGGAGGATCCGATGGCCCAGGGAACGATCAGGGACTTCGACGAGCAGGAGCGGAAAGGCTCGTTGCTGATGGATGACCGGACCGAGGTGGCGATCGACGCGACGTCGCTCGACGGCTCGGGCCTCCGGGGGCTCCGCATCGGTCAGCGGGTCCGGTTCGACCTCGTCGAGGAGGGCGGCAGGAAGGTCGCCCGCACCTTGCAGATCGTCACGCTGTAACGGCGGGGCGACGGCCGGTGAGCGACGTCAGCGTTTGGACGGCGTCCGCCGGCGCTTCGACGCGACCATCTCGCGGAAGTCCTTGCCGGGCGTGAACCACGGCAGGTCGCGCGCCGGGACCACGATCGGCGTCTCGGGCTTGCGCGGGTTGCGCGCGATCCGACGGTTCCGACGTTTGCGTTCGAACGTCCCGAAGCCGACGAGCGACACCCGCTCGCCCCGAGCCACGGCCTCGCGCACGACGTCCATCGACGCATCGATCGCTCTTCCGACGTCTGCCTTGCTCGCTCCCGTGCGCTTGGAGACCTCGGCGACCAACCCGTTCTTGTTCATGGCCTACCCCCACGGCTCGACAACTTCACGGTACGCACGCGCAGGGCCCCTGGTCAATTCCGGCCTTGGCGTGCAACCATCTTGCTCATGCAGAAGGTTCCCCTCCGAACGTCGTTCCTAATCGTTCTGGGCGTCCTGGCGTCGTGCTCGAACGACCCGGCTCGCGATTTCTCTCGGTACTACGACGAGGAGGGGCTCTTCACGCTCAACCTCCCCGCCGCAAACGACGTCACGGTCACGCAGCCGCAATCGGGACAGGAGGGGCCCGACCTGCTGACCGGCGTCGTGTCCAGTCCTCCCGCTCCGAGCCCGTCGCCCGCGTCGGCGCTCGGCGGAGGGTTCGGCGGCGCGGCCGAGGAGCCACCCGACCAGACCGTCTACCAGGCGTTCGCGGTCGCCTCGCAGGGCTTCGACGACCTCGACGAGATGGCGCTGGTCTTCCTGACGGGCGACCCGGTCATCGACGTCCTGATCGACGACCGGACGAAGATGGGTGGGGACGAGGCCCGGCTCATCGTCGCCGACGTGAACAACGGCGGGAACGTGACGGCGGGGGTCGCCGCCGCGATGACGCTCGGCGACGGGGAGACCGGCTATCTGATCGCGGCCGTCTTCCCGCCCGGGGAGTGGGACGCGGAACAGGCGGACTTCCGCCGGATCTTGTCGTCGTTCCGGTCGAGCGTCCCCCCCGGGCTCCGAACCTTCCCCGTGACCGAACAGGCCTCCTGATAGCATCGACTTCCCACTGGCCCGTGGGGTAACGGTAGCCCGAGTGACTCTGGATCACTTAGTCCTGGTTCGAATCCAGGCGGGCCAGCGCCACCCCTCGCAGCCAGTCGCCACCCCTCGCAGCCAGTAGGGAACAACCCCGGGAGCGCCCCCCCGAACGTGAAGCCGGCACCGGGGACGACGATCCGCGACGCTACGGTCTCGGGTCCAGGATCACCGGCGGGAGCGGCTCCTGCCCGAAGTCGAAGTCCCTCAGCAGGTCACCGAGGATCGGCACGTTCTCGCGGACGGTCGGACGCGGGTCCGGGCGGCTCAGCGTCCGTGGGTTCAATCGTTCCTTCGACAGGAACAGGTCCTCGATGAACTTCAGGTAGGCGTCGAAGGACAGCGTCTGCGAGTCGATGAACCCCGCCCGGGCCCACGGGCTGATGAGCAAGCCGGGCACCCGGATCCCGTAGCCGTTGCGATCGACGCGCGGCGGGCGCATGTGATCGTAGAAGCCGCCCCAGTCGTCCCACGTGAGGAAGATCGCCGTCTCGTTCCAGTCCGGGCCGCGCATCAGGGCGTTGATCACGTTCGTGACGTGCCGCTGCCCCTTCCAGATCGGCTCACCGGCCTTGGGGTGCTCCCCTACGCCGTTGTACGGCATGACCCAGGAGACCGAGGGCATCGTGCCGTCGGCCGCGGCCTCGTAGAACGCCGAGTGCCGCTGGATCCGGTCCATCTGCCCGGTCTGTCGGATCGTCGTGAACCACGGGAGGGGGTTCTGCTGCGAGACCGTTCGCTCGGGCCCGGCGCCGCCCTGGCAGGGCTCGAACGTGCAGGTGTCGTCGCCGACGTAGTACGCCCACTCGACCCCGTGCTCGTGCATGAGGTAGGTGATGTCCGTCCAGGCCCAGATCGGGATGTCCGCGCGTTCACGCATCGCTTGCGACTCCTCGAGCAGCTCGAGGTTCGAGGAGCAGGACATCGGGTCGAGGGGCCTCGCGCACCGGGCCGCCCACGCCGAGACGAGGTAGAGGTGCGCGGGCAGCGTCCAAGAATCCGCCGGCGCGAACATGCGATCCTGGAGCACGAACTCATCCGCGTAGCGCCAGTAGTTCGGGATCGTCCGGCGGGTGTGGTAGCTCATGACGTCCGGCTGGCCCCGTGGGCCGAGGTAGCCGATCGCGCACCGTGGGTCGTCTCGGTGATCCGCGCAGTAGATCGGTCCCTGCACCGCCGCGCGGATGAACCCGTTCATCCTCCCGCCGTTCACGTCGATCTGCGAGAAGTGCTGGTTGTGCGGACCCCCCTGCTGCAACTGCCGGATCGTGCGGTAGGGAGGCAGGCAGCGATCGGTGATCGGGTCGGGGGCGCAAACCGTAGGCCGTCCGTTGCGCATCGGGATGCCCTTGGCGCCGGGGAACGTCCCGAAGTAGTGATCGAATGACCGGTTCTCCTGCACGATGAACACGAGATGCTTGAGGTGCTCGCGGGCGCGCTCGAGTTTGGTCGCTTCCGTGCCCGTCGCACCGGCAGGGGCGGTGCCCGACGCGCTCGCCGACGTCCCGTCCGAGCCGCCCCGACAGGCGACGAGCAACAGGGCGGCGAGGACCAAGGAAACGGCGAGGGGGCGGGCACGCATCGGCGTCAGAGCGTACCGTCAACCCGGCGGTTCGCTGGGACCGGCTACCGGTCCGGCGGCCGGCCAGCCGCCGGGTCCAGGATCAGCGGCGGGAGCGGATCCTGGCCGAAGTCGAACTCCTTGAGCAGATCGCCGAGGATCGGGACCTTCTCGCGCACGGTCGGGCGCGAGTCCGGGCGGCTGAGCGTCCGGGGGTTCAACCGCTCCTTGGACAGGAACAGGTCCTCGATGAACTTCAGGTACGCATCGAACGACAGGATCTGTGAGTCGATCATGCCGGCCCTCGCCCACGGGCTGATCACCAGACCGGGGACGCGGATCCCGTAGCCGTTGCGATCCACCCTCGGCGGTTCAACGTGATCGTAGAAGCCGCCCCAGTCGTCCCACGTGAGGAAGATCGCCGTCTCGTACCAGTCCGGGCCGCGCATCAGGGCGTTGATCACGTTCGTGACGTGCCGCTGCCCCTTCCAGATCGGTTCGTGACTGCTGGGGTGCTCCCCCACGCCGTTATACGGCATGACCCACGACACGGAGGGAAGCGTGCCCCCGGCCGCGGCCTCGTAGAACTCCGAGTGCCGCTGGATCCGGTCCATCTGTCCGGTCTCTCGGATCGTCGTGAACCAGGGCAACGGGTTCTGCTGGGAGAACGTCCGCTCGGGTCCCGCCGCGCGCACGCACGTCGGCCCGAAGAAGCACGAGTCGTCGCCAACGTAGTACCCCCACTCGACGCCGTGCTCGTGGAGCAGGTACGTGATGTCCGTCCACGCCCAGATCGGGACGTCCTGACCCTCGCGCTGTGCGGCGGCCTCCTCCGTGAGCTGCAGGTCCGATGTGCAGGACATCGGATCGCGTGGGTCCTCGCACGTCGCGGCCCACGCCGACACGAGGAACAGGTGTGCCGGCAGCGTCCACGAGTCCGCCGGTGCGAACAGGTGGTCCTGGAGCACGAATTCCTCCGCGTAGCGCCAGTAGTTCGGGATCGTCCGGCGGGTGTGGTAGCTCATCACGTCCGGCTGCTTCTCCGGGCCCAGGTAGGTCGTGCAGGCCGGATCCTCGCGGTGATCCGCGCAGTGCTCGTTGCCTTCGACGACCGCTCGGACGAACCCGTCCATCCGGCCTGCGTTCACGTCCTTCGTCGAGGCCTCCTCGTTGTGAGGGCCGCCCTCCTGCAGCTGGTTCGTGGTGTGGTACGGACGCACACAACGCCCGAGGACCGGGTCCGGGATGCAGACGGCGGGGTCGCCTTCGCGCATCGGAAGGCCATCGGCTCCCGGGAACGTGCCGAAGTAGTGATCGAAGGAACGGTTCTCCTGGACGATGAACACCAGGTGCTCGAGGTGTGTGCGGGCGAGTTCGAGCTTCGTGAGTTCGGGTTCTTCGGACGGCGACGTTGCCGCGGTCGTGGATCCGGTCGGCGACTCCCGGGGGTCCGGTGTCTCGGCTCCCGTCGGCGAGTCGCCCGGCCCACGCGACGCAGCGGTGCAGCCGAGGGCCAGCGACGCGACGAGCGCAAAGGCTGCGATGGTTCGAGACGTGCCGGAGAGCGCCCGGGTCATGGAGGGCGCGAGCGTATCAATCGCTCAGACCGAGCGATGCTTGGACGAGGCGCGACGCTAGGATGACCGCCGACCCGAGGGGGAGGAGCACCCGTGACCGCCGACCGATCAGACCCCACGCCCGTCACCCTGATCCCCGGAGACGGGATCGGACCCGAGTGCGTCGACTCGGCCAGACGGATCATCGAGGCCGCGGGCGCGCCCATCGCGTGGGAGGAGGCCGAGGCGGGTGCCGAGGTCTTCAAGAAGGGCCTGTCGTCGGGGGTCCCGCCGGAGACGATCGAGTCGATCTCTCGGACCCGCGTCGCCCTCAAGGGCCCGCTCGAGACCCCCGTGGGCTTCGGCGAGAAGTCGGCGAACGTGACGCTCCGCAAGCTCTTCGAGACCTACGCGAACGTCCGCCCGGTCCGCGAGATGCCGGGCGTGACCACGCCCTACAGCGGCCGAGGTATCGACCTCGTGATCGTCCGGGAGAACGTCGAGGACCTGTACGCCGGGATCGAGTACATGCAGACGCCCGGCGTCGCGCAGGCGCTCAAGCTGATCAGCGAGAAGGGGTCGGAGAAGATCGCGAGGTTCGCGTTCGAATACGCCCGCAGCGAGGGCCGCACGAAGGTCGCGTGCGCGACGAAGGCGAACATCATGAAGCTCTCGGAGGGAACGCTGAAGCGCGTGTTCGAACGCGTGGCGCCCGACTACCCGGAGATCGAGCCGTGGCACGTGATCGTCGACAACTGTGCCCACCAACTCGTGAAGCGACCCGAGCAGTTCGAGGTCATCGTCACGACGAACATGAACGGCGACATCCTGTCCGACCTCACGTCGGCGCTGATCGGCGGGCTCGGGTTCGCGCCGTCGGCCAACATCGGCAACGAGGTCGCGATCTTCGAGGCGGTGCACGGCTCGGCGCCGAAGTACGCGGGCAAGAACGTGATCAACCCGACCGCCGTGATCCTGTCGGCCGTGCTGATGCTGCGGTACCTCGGCCACTTCGAGCAGGCCTCCGCGATCGAACATGCGGTGTTCGTCACGCTCGAGTCGGGCGTGCTCACCGGCGACGTGGTTGGCTACGACAAGGGGACGCCGACCACCGACTACGCGAACGCGATCATCGGCAACCTCGGCGCCCATACGGACGCCTGGGCCGTTCGCGACGTCCGCCCGCTGCAGCTGCCGAAGATCGATCCGGCGCCCGACTACGTGAAGCCCGCCAGCCGCGCCGTGGTCGGCCTCGACGTGTTCGTCGAGTCACCGCTGTCGGCGTCGGAGCTCGGTGCCTCGCTCATGGAGCTCACCCAGGACACGAAGCTGTCGCTGAAGATGATCTCGAGCCGCGGGACGAAGGTGTTCCCGCCGACCGGCGCGATGACCGAGACCGGCGATCACTTCCGGTGCCGGTTCATCATCCGCGAGGAGCCGGGCGACCTGCCCGACGAGGACGTGCACGAGGTGCTCGTCGCGATCTCGAGCCGGCACTCCTGGATGCACATCGAGAAGCTCCAGGAGTTCGACGGGGAGCTCGGGTTCACCCGAGACCAGGGGGAGGACTGATCCAGCGGGCGGGGGCGGGCCCCTCAGCGCTACCCGGCCTCCCGAGCTAGTTCGTCCGTGCGATCCGAGCACGGCGGGTGCCGTTCCTCGCGCTGGATCAGCGCCCGGATCTCCCCATCCAGGTCGGGCGGGTCCGCCCGATGCCGATCCGCTCGTAGACGCCGCTCCTGTTCGGCGCTCCGCCGGATCTCGCGCTCCCGGTCCCTCACGGTCTCTTGGCCGAACATCGGCATCATCTCGACCTCCTCGCGTAGCTCTTGACGCAAGGCTATGCTCGGGGCTACCGTAGATGAAGTGTTTCAGGAATCCCTAAACCCTCGATGATCCGGATCCACCTCACGCCGGAGGACCTCGCCGAAACTCGGTTCGCGTTCAGCCCGATATGGGAGGCGGTCCAGAGCGTCGAGGCGCTCCTCCACCCGGACAAGTACGTGTCCCACCTGCCCTGGATCGGTCAGGCGAGGGAGGCCGTCCGAGACTTCGACCTCGAGCCACTGCGCATGCTCCTCTCCTATCCGCACGGCTACCGAGCCGATTTCGTGACGCCGCCGCCCGACGGTCCCTATCCGGACTTCGACGAAGAGCTCGCGCGGATCCTCTCGACCCCCCACGACACCGTCCGGCACGAGATCGAACTGACCTTTCCGGACGGTGACGTCCCCGACGCGATCCGGGGGTTCGTGGACGACCCGAGGGCCGCCCTCGAGCGACTCGTCGTCACCTTGAAGGCCTACTGGGACGCAACGCTGGCCGAGCACTGGCCGCGCCTGCGGGCCCTGCTCGAAGGGGACCTCCTCTACCGAGCCAAGCGCTTGGCGCTCGAGGGAGCTGAAGGCCTCTTCGGAGATCTGCACCCCTCCGTGTCGTGGAAGGACGGCGTGTTGTCGGTGGACAAGCGGTGGGAGGTGGAGGTCGATCCCGGCGGACGAGGCCTCCTGTTGATCCCTGTGGCGTTCGCCTGCCCGAGGTGCTCAGTGATCACCGATCCGCCCTATCAGCCGACGCTCACCTACACCCCGAGGGCGATCGCGACGCTGTGGGATGCGGATCGGACGCCGACCGATGGCGCGCTCGACGAGCTCGTGGGCGAGACCCGCGCGGCGATCCTCCGCACGCTCGAGATCCCGATGACCACGACCGAGATGGCGGCTCGACTCGGGGTGACACCCGGCGCCGTGTCACAGCAGCTCGCGGTCCTGCGGCGGGCGGGCGTGATCGACGCCCATCGGAGCGGACGGGGCGTGTACAGCGAGCTCACGCCCTTAGGCGAGTCGCTCGTCTCTCTGCTCGACGCATAGCGGTTGCTACACTTTCCGCCGGTGCGAGGCGGGCGGTCCCATCGTCTAGTGGCCTAGGACACCACCCTCTCAAGGTGGAGACACGGGTTCGAACCCCGTTGGGACTACCATCGAGCCTTTGTGTGAACCGAGCAGGGACGCGAACGGCTCCTCGTACGTGAAGTGGTCGACCGCGCCGTCTCGAACTCGGATCGTGTCGAAGAACGCGCGGTTCCACATCTTGCGGACGTCGGGCCTCGCCTTGCGGTAGCTTGCCGCGCAGTCCTTGGCCAGGTCGAGCGCCAGGTCGATGATCTGCTTCGCCTGCGCCAGCTTCTCCCCGTCGGTCGCGAGCTGTGACTCGGCCTCCGCCACTTCAGCGTTGAGTGCAATCCTTCGCCACCGTCCGCCGATGCGCTCAACAGAATCGATCTCCCACTTGCTCAGGCTGCCTTCTCCGACCGAACAAGCTCCATCGTCACGGATGGCGGCTGCACCAGCGAGTTGTGCACGGTGCAGTGCTCGATCACTCGGGCGAACGGCTCGCGACGCGCATCGGGTAGACCGGGAGCTGTCACAGAGATCCGGATGTC